>BEHN01000005.1 GCA_002898535.1 bacterium HR11 | reverse complement strand
CCGCGTCATGACCTCGATCCGGTTCGCTTCCTTCACGTACCTCAGATTCTCCAGGGCCATCGCCAGGCCCCCGGCCGCCGCATACCGAACAATCCAGGCTGCACACGTGTGCAAAAGCTGACGGAGCCGGGCGTTCATCAACCCGTAGTACTTCGCCCGAAGCCGCCGCCTCGCCTTCCGGCCCCCCACGCGCCGCTGGATGTTCCCTATCGTCCGCAGATACCGGTTCCTGACCGCAAGCCACGCCCCCACCAGCAGGACCAGGTACAGACCCCGCACCCAGTCCGCCACGTCCACCGTCCGGGCGTTCACGTCCACCGAAAGCAGACCCCGGATGGAGGCCTCCGCGACCGGCTTCTCCAAGACGATGTGCGCCCACACCCCGTCGTCCCGCCAGACCAGTTCACACGCCTTCACCCGAAACCCCTCGCCCAGCCGCCGCCGGAGCCACCCCGTCCCTGCGAGCCGCACCTCCAGCCGGTCCCGCCCCCGGGCGCCCTCCACCGCAACCCGCAGAAAGTACGCCCCCTCCCGCCCCTCGAGCGTCCACAGATGCCCGTCGTCCAGCCGAAGCCGGAGCTTCCGGGGGTCCAGTTCGGGCCGGGCCTTTTGCGCCCGCCCCTGCCGCCGCCAGCGCCGGAACGACTTCCAGATGGCCCGCGCCGCCGTGATGGCCGTATACGCATAGTGCGAGGGCACGTCGGGCCACCGCCCCCGCAGTTCCCCGTAAACGGCCTCGTGCAGACGCTTCCGCCCCGTGATATTGCGCGCCACGGCCACCTCCAAGGCGCGGGCGACCATGGCCTGCCAGACCTCGGCCTGCCGCCGGAGGGCGGTCGCCTGCTCGGGCGTCGGCTCCAGACGGCACCGGACGGTGATCTTCGAAGGCTTCATGGGCATCCGGCTCCAATTTTTACCTTATTTTCGCAAAGCGCCGGGAAAAGTCAAGTCTGCCCGTACGCCAGCTGTCCGTGCCATGAAATTCCATAAAATCCATCGGAAAGCCACAATAAGGTCAGCTGTTGCCAACCCCGTCACGGCGTGGGTCAGCCCGTCACATGACGTCACGACGCCCCTTGGGAACAGCGAATGACGAATGGGCCGCGGCTTGTAGTCGGTGGTCGGTGGTCCGTGGTCGGTCTCGGGACCCCGCTCGGACGAGCGGGGCTGGGATGAAAAACGGCCCGCCTGCCGAACTGCCGAATTCCCGGACGCCCGGACTCCCGAACTCCCGAATTCAGAAGCCGACCGACGTCCCCTCGGCGTGGGAGACTTCTTGATTCTTGACGGGGCTACAGTATTCGAGGGGCTCCGTCCCCGGCAGGAAGGCCTCTAAGATGACGGGGCCGTCGCATTCGGGCGAGGCCCGCAGGCCCGTGTAGTAGTCGACCGGGAGCATGACGACGCCGGCCGGCGCCTGAAAGGTTTCCGGCGGCCGCCCCTCCATGTAGGCCCGCATGAACCGGACCCAGATGGGCAGGGCCGTCCGGGCGCCCGTCTCGTTGTAGCCCAGCCGCTTGGGCTCGTCGTAGCCGACCCACACGCCGCAGACGACCGACGGGGTGAATCCGATGAACCAGGCATTCGTGAACTCGTCGGTCGTACCCGTCTTGCCGGCCGCCTCGAAGGGGAGGCTACGGGTGAGGCCGGCCGCCGTGCCCCGCAGGACGACCCCCCGCAGGGCCCACGTCACGACGAAGGCGACTTCGGGCGAAAGGGCGTCGTCCGTCTGAGGCCCATGGACCTCTAAGGGGCGGCCGTAGCGGTCCTCGACCCGCCGGATCCAGTAGGGCCGGACTCGCAGGCCCCCGTTCGCAAAGGCCGCATAGGCCGCCGTGACCTCCAGGGGCGTGAGGTCGACGGCCCCGAGGGCGATGGACGGATACGGCGGGATGGGACTCTCGATGCCCAACCGGCGGGCGACCTGCAGGACCCGGTCGACGCCGACCCGCGTGATCAGACGGGCCGAGACCGTATTGCGGGAAAACTCGAGGCCCCGCCGAAGCGTGACCCAGCCCATGAAGCGGTTGTCAAAGTTGCCGGGCGACCACACGACGTGCGTGACGGGGTCCTCGTACGAGAAAGGCGCGTCCTCGACGATGGTCGAGAGCGACAGGCCCGCCTCGAGAGCCGCCGTCCACACGAAGGGCTTGAAGGCCGAGCCGACCTGACGGCGAGCCTGGGTCACCCGATTGAACTGGCTCCGCTGGAAGTCCAGGCCCCCGACCATGGCCCGGACTTCGCCCGTGACGGTGTCCATCACGACGACGGCCCCCTCGACGAGGGGGACGTTTTCCAAACGGGACCGCACAGTCCGATGCTCCGGGTCCAGGCCCTCGATGCGGGCCAGGACGACGTCGCCGGGGCGAAGCTTCCGGAGCAGGTTCGACGCCCGCAGGTCCGCCAGGTCGGCGGGCTTCCAGATGCCGGCGAAAGCCCCGATTCGGTAAACGGCCCCCTCAGGACCGACGGCCGTGATGAGGGCCGGCACACGGTCCCCGACTGAAAGAGCGCTCGACCATTCCGGCAAATTCCAGCCCGCCAGGGCGGAGGGGTCGCACACCCCCTCGCAGACGTTCCGCAGGGGGCCCGACCAGGGTTGACGCCGGGCCAGCTCGTACAGGCCGTCCCGGAGGGCCGTCTCGGCCAGCCGCTGGGCCGTCGGGTCCAGGGTCGTGTAAATCCGGAGGCCCTCGTTGTACAGCGTGTCATAGCCGTACTTGGCCTCGATATAGCGGCGGACCTCCTCGATGAAGTAGGCCGCCAGCGGGGGCCTCTCTTCATGGGCGACGACCCGAATCGGCGTCCGCACGGCCTGCTCATAGACGTCTCGGGAGACGACCCGCTCCTCCAGGAGACGACGGAGGGCATAGTTCCGCCGCAGGCCCGCCCGCTGGGGATTCAGGTAAGGCGAGTACCGGTTCGGGGCGCTGACCAGGCCCGCCAGGAGGGCCGCCTCTTCCGGTCGGAGCTGGGCCGCCGGCTTGCCGAAGTAGTAGCGGGCCGCCGCCTCGAAGCCGTAGACCCCGTGACCCAGGTAAACGTTGTTGTAGTAGTACAAAAAGATCTCTTGCTTCGTGAAGTGCTTCTCGATGTGCAGGGCCAGGAAGATTTCCTTGAGTTTGCGGTCCAGCGTGCGCTCCGGCGTCAGAAACAGCATCTTGGCCAACTGCTGGGTGATCGTCGAGCCGCCCTGCACGATCCGGCCCGCCCGCAAGTTGTAGTACATCGCCCGAAGCATGCTCAGGGGATTGATCCCCGGATGCCGGAAGAAGGCGTCGTCCTCGACGGCCAGGATGGCCGCCCGCAGGAGGGGCGGGATGTCCTCGTAGCGTTCGACGGGGACCCGCTTCTGGACGGCAAACTCGTAGATCGGCCGGCCGTTCATGTCGTAGACGACCGAGGGGAGGCTCGGCCGGAGCTTCTCCAGCTCCCGGACCCGTTCGGCCAAGCCGGAGACGGACGTGAACGTCCATCCGACGGCGACCCCGACGCCGACCGAGAGGGTCCAGACCAGGGAGGCCAGAAACCAGAACCACGAAAAGGACCGCCGGGCCTTCGGGTCTTTCACCGGCGGTGTCTCGGGCCTCTCCGACGGCTCCTTTTTCCACTTCCGAGCCATCGTCTATCTATCCACGACGGGAAAACCGAAGAGCAAGATACAGGATGCAGACTGCGACACGCAAGGTCAACCGTCGTGATGGCTTTTCGGCCATTCGGGAGTTCGGGAATCCGGGAGTTCGGCCATTCGGGAAGGCCGTTCGGCGGTAGACATAGAAGGCAAAGGGGCATGGAGCGTTCCAAGTCCCCACGTCTTCCTGAAGCTTTCCCGACTCTTCGCGCATGGGCTCATGGCTCATAGTCCCATGAGCCATCAGCTATGAGCCAATGCGGCTATGAGCCCATAGCGGCTATGAACCATCCATCACCCTGGCTCGTCACTCCGCCCCTTTGAAAAACCGTGCTTCCCGGGCGATGGGAAAGGTTGTCCCGACACCATTCCCACGAACCGAACGGCCCTGATAACTTACAGATTACAAGCGATCTCATAAATCCGACCATCGACCATCGACCCCAGACCACAGACCGGCTTAGGCCCGGGGGGAGTCCATGGTCTGGGGTCTATGGTCCATGGTCCATGGTCTATGGTCGGATATCGAGGGTCCGATCCCGGTCCCGTCGGATGGATGAGACTGATTGGCTCTGTTGATATCCTCTTCAGGCTTCTGAAGAGGCTCGGAGGCCCTGGGCCCGCCGACACAGGGGCGGACCCGGCATGACGCCCGGCGTTCGGATGGGATGGACGCCCCAGGGGGCTTTGAGACGATGGCTCAGGGATGTCAACAGAGCCAGACTGGTTCTACACACACCATTCGCCATTCGCCACTCGCCACTCGCTACTCGCTACTCGCCATTCGCTATTCGCCATCCGCCATCCGCCATCGGCGGGCATAGGCCAAGCCTTCTTCCCGCGTGTCAAAGCGGCCTCGCTCCCAGTCCCGCCGGAGGCGCTCCAGGAGGCGGCCGACGGCCGGACCCGGAGTGAGTCCCAGGACCTCGACGAGGTCTGCCCCCCGGAGGGGGAACGTCCATTCCTCGGGCGACCCCCCGAGGACCCGTTCGGCGACCCGCCGGGCGATAGCGATAAACTCGTCCCGCCGCCTTGCCTCCATGCGGGGCCCCGCCTTGCCGAACTGGTCGGCCGCCGACAGGACGGCCAACCAGACGGCTTCTGGCCCGAAGCGTCGGAGCAAATAGGCCGCCGCCCGTTCGGGTCCCATCGCCTTCCAGGCTTCCAGGGGGACCATGTGATGGCGCACGAGCCATCGGACCCAGGTCCGGGCCGGGTGAGACAGCCGGAGGCGTTCGAGGAGGCCGTCTACGATGCGGGCTCCGGCCTCGGCGTGGCCGATGAACGCATAGACGCCTGGGCGCCGAACGGACCGGACGTAGGGTTTGCCGATGTCGTGGAAGAGGGCCGCCAGCTTGAGGAAGGGATACCGGGGGAAGCCCATCGCAAAGGACGTCTCCCGAGCCTGCCGGAGGAGGTCTCGGAGCCGGTCGTCCGAACCCAGCGTCTCGAGGACCGGACCGACGGCCCGGACGACTTCCAGCGTGTGGCCCCATACGTCCTTATGATGGTAGCCGCCCTGCTCGCATCCCTTCATCGGCCCGACGTCCGGGAAGAGGGTCTCCCACAGGCCGTCCTCGTCGGCCGCCTGGATCCACGCATCCGCATGGGGCGCCATCAGCCACTTCAGGACCTCGACGTGGAGCCGCTCGCCCGGGACGGTCGTGAGGGCCGGCATCTCCAGGGCCAGACACCGCCGGGTCGTCGGGTCGATCTGGAATCCGAGCTGGGCGGCCAGCCGATAAGCCCGTATGATTCGAACCGGGTCGTCCCACAGGTTCTCCGGCCGGACGACCCGCAGGATGCCCCGTTCCAGGTCCGACCGGCCGCCCCAGGGGTCGATAATGGGCGCATGGCTCACGGCTGATGGGTCATAGGCGGCTCCCATGACCCATGCGCCGTGAGCCATGAGCCGATCGGTCCACTCGACGGCCATGGCGTTAATCGTAAAATCTCGGCGGGCCAGTTCGTCTTCGACAGGACCCTCAAAGAAGACGACATCGACCCACCGAGCCGGTTCCGACGCACCCGCTTCTTGGGGCCTGTAGTCCGGGGTCTCGGGCGCGGGGTCTTTCCTTAAGACCCACCGATAGGTATGTTTCTCGGCCTGGAGGACGACGACCGAGTCGCCCCGGGTGGAGACCATCCGCTGAAAGTCGGCGACGACGTCGGCCCATCGGGCGGCCCCGGTCACCTGGACGGCGACGTCGGCGTCCGGCGGCCGCCGACCCAACAGCCAGTCCCGGACGGTCCCGCCGACCCAGAAGACCCGCAGGCCTCGCTCGACGGCCCACGCCCAGAAATCCGCGGTCCACATCGTCGGCTCCGTCGGCGTCGGTCGCAGGTCTCTTTCCGAGACCTGGGACCCGGCACCCGGGACCTCATCCCCTATCCGCCGGTCGGTCCCGCCGGAGGCGGTCCGGGGGGATGGGCTTCCGACCCTGAAAACCCTCGTCGGGCCGATGGTAGTACAGGATGCGGGCCTCGTCCAGTTTCCAGCACCAGTACACGGGCTCGCCCTCCAGCTCGCCGGGGAAGTCGACGAGGCCCGTCTCGACGTCCCGAACGATGACGCCCAAGCGTTGGATCGACTCGAGGAAGCGCTGGAAGGCCGACTCCCGTTGCTGAATCCGTCGGACGATGGCCGTCGTCTCGGGCAGGGCATAGTACCCCCCGCTCAGGCGGATCCGCTCCCGGAGGCGTTCCAGCCGGGCCTGGCTCCGGCGGGTCGCATGATAGAGCTCTCGCAAGCGGCGGAGCTGGGGCTCCAGCTGACGGCGCAGGGCTTCGGCCTCTTCCAGGGTAAACGTCGGGGCCATCGTCGAAGCTCCGAGACGGCGCGTCGTGTCCTCATCGAAACTTAAGGTCGGGCGGTGGGTTCGTCCATGACTGGACGGCGGGCGGCCGGGGGCCTATATTCTAAAGTGAAATTGAGGTTCATGATCGGGGGTCCCGGCGGCAGGTCGGCGAATAGAGCTCATAGCTCATGGCTGATGGCTCATGGCCTATGCGCCATGGAGCCGGGCCCCCTCATCCTGCATCCCGACCCGGATGCGGTGCCGTGAAAACCCGGGAAACGACGGAAGCCGAACGCCTCTGGACCATCGGGGAAGTCGTCGCCTATCTCAAGCCCCGGTTTCCCGGGGTGACCGTCAGCAAGATTCGCTTCTGGGAGGAGCAGGGCCTCCTCCGGCCTCGGCGGACGACGGGCGGCCACCGGCTGTACTGCCCGGCCGACGTCGAGCGCCTGGCCCTGATCCTTCACCTTCGGCTCCGGCGGCACCTGCCCCTCCGGGTCGTCCGGGCCATCGTCCGTCGGATGGAGGTGGACCCCCAGGCCGAGCCGACCCTGATGGAGCTGTTCTGGCAGACGGCCGAGGCCAACGCCTGGGAAGCCCGACCCATCGAGGACGTCCGTCGGGAGCTGGGATGGACGGCCGAGGACATCGAGCAGGCCGCCCGCCTGGGCTTCGTCTTCCCCTGTGCCGAGACCGGCCGGCTGGAGCCGGAGGACATCGTCATCCTGCGGCTTCTGGACGAGGTCCGGCGGATGACGGGCGTGACCCTGGCGGACCTGCGGCCTTATGTACAGGCGGCCCGGCGGCTGGCCCGGTGGGAGACCCGTCTCCTACGGCGGGCCCAACAGCACGCTCAGGCCATGGGGGAGAAGCCCGACGACCTGCCTCGGCGTTTGCGGGAGACCCTCCAGTCGCTCCTGCGGGCCCTCTACCTGCGGCACGTCCAGAAGGGCCTCCTGGACCGCTGGACGGGCCGGTCGGGAGAAACGGTGTCGGGTGCCGGGTCCCGGCCGGGGCCCGGCACCCGAGACCGGAGACCTTAAAGCCTCGCCGTGAGTGACGGCGATCGCAAGTAGTCACTCCCCGGCCGGCGGCCGGGTGTGGGGGAGGTTTGCGATGGCCGAATGGTGGCCCATCGTCCATCTCATCGGACGGGTCCTCTACGGCGGCTACTTCGTCTACGAGGGCCTGAATCACTTTCTGAACCTGAACATGTTTACGGGGTACGCCCAGTCCAAGGGCGTGCCGGCACCCCGACTGGCCGTCATCGTCTCGGGCCTGATGATCCTCCTGGGTGGGCTGTCCATATTGCTGGGGTTCCACTTCCGATGGGGCGCCCTGCTCATCGTCCTGTTCCTGATCCCCGTGACCTTCAAGATGCACAACTTCTGGGCCGAGACGGGCGACATGCGCATGATCGACATGGTCAACTTCACGAAGAACCTGGCCCTGCTCGGGGCGGCCCTGTTCATCATGGCGACGGACGGGGCGACGTGGCACTTCCAGGTCCGGTAAGCCCCTTGGGCCGACGGACAAAAGACCCAACACCAAACACCTGACACCCAATCCCGAAATTTGGGAGGAGCGACCATGAAGTGGCTGACCCTGATCGGACGGATCCTTTACGGGGGGTTCTTCCTTTACAACGGCCTGAACCATTTTCTGAACCTGAACATGTTGACGGGGTACGCCCAGTCCAAGGGCGTGCCGGCGCCCCAATGGGCCGTCATCGTGTCGGGCCTGATGATCCTCGTCGGCGGGGCGCTGGTCCTGCTGGGCTGGAAGGTCCGCCTGGGAGCGTGGCTCATCGTCCTGTTCCTGATCCCCGTGACCTTCAAGATGCACGCCTTCTGGGCCGAGACGGACAACATGCGCATGATCGACATGGTCAACTTCACGAAGAACATGGCCCTGCTCGGGGCGGCCCTGATGATCATGCTTCCGACGTCGTGGCCGCTGGGGCTGGAAAAACCGGGGGGCGCCGCCTCCTCGTAAGATTCGACCGAGTCGAACGGAGGGGGCCCGGTCGGCAGGCCTCCCGCCATCGACCGCATCGGCGGCCCGCCTGGAGGTTCCTCATGGCGGACTTCAAGAAGCGGCTTCCCCTCAACGTCGAGGGGGAATTCTTCGTCGATGCGACGTGCATCGACTGCGATACCTGCCGTCAGCTGGCGCCCGAGGTCTTCACCGAGGGACCCGGCTACTCTTACGTGGCCGCCCAACCGGTGACGGCCGAGGCCCGCCGCCGGGCCTTTCGGGCCCTCGTCGCCTGTCCGACGGCGTCTATCGGGACGACCCGACCGGCATCGGCCGAGGTCCGGGCCGCCGTCGAGGACTTCCCGATGCACCTGGAAGACGGCGTATACGCCTGCGGCTTCAACTCCCCCAAGTCTTACGGCGGCCACAGCTACTTCATCCGGCATCCCGAGGGCAACTGGCTCGTCGACGCGCCCCGCTTTGTCGCTCATCTCGTCCGGCGCTTTGAGGCGATGGGCGGGGTCCGCTACGTATTTTTCACCCATCGGGACGACGTCGGCGACGGGGCCCGGTACGCCGCTCACTTCGGGAGCCGGCGGATCATCCACCGGGCCGACCGGGCCGCCCAGCCGGACGCCGAGGTCCTCATCGAGGGCCTTGACCCCGTGGCCTTCGGGTCGGATTTTCTCGTCATCCCGACGCCGGGTCACACGCGGGGTCACTGCGTCCTCCTCTACAAGTCCCGCTTCCTGTTCACGGGGGACCACCTCTGGTGGGACCGGGACGAGGGCCGGCTCTCGGCGTCCCGGTCGGTGTGCTGGTACTCGTGGGCCGAGCAGACCCGCTCCATGGAGCGGCTCCAGGCGTTCTCCTTCGAGTGGGTCCTGCCGGGGCACGGCGAGCGGGTCCGGCTCCCGGCTCACGAGCTACGGCGTCAACTGGCCGACCTCGTCGAGCGCATGCGTCGTTCATGAACCGGCGACCGCCTGCATCCGGGCCCACAGGTCCCGAAACCATCGGGGCGGCGGCAGACGAAAGCGGAGGACCGTCCCGGTGACGGGATGCGGCAGGGCCAGGCATCCGGCGTGCAGGGCGATGGCCGGTCGTCGGGCCATCCGTCGGAGCAGGTCCCGCAGGACGGGGTCCCGGACGGTGTGCCATCCCCGGTGGCCGTAGGTCGGGTCCCCGACGATGGGGTGGCCCACGTGGGTCAGGTGGACCCGGATCTGGTGGGTCCGGCCCGTGTAGGGCCAGACGTGCAGGCGGGAGAAGGTCTCCGTCGTGGCGGCCAGACGGTAGCGGGTCCGGGCCCACTTGCCGCCGGTGGAAACGACGTCAAACCGCTTGCGGTGCCGGGGGTGCCGCCCGATGCGGGTCTCGATGACGCCCGCCGGGGGATGGGGCCGACCCCAGACGATGGCGACGTAGTGCTTGTGCACGCGGCGGCGTTGAAACGCCTCCACGAGCCGCAGGTAGGCCGCCGGCGTCCGGGCGACGACCAGGAGGCCCGAGGTCACCCGGTCCAGGCGGTGGACGATCCCGGGCCGCCGGGGATGGCCGACGGCCGCGACCTCCGGATACCGGGCGATGAGCCGATGGACGAGGGTCCCCGTCGTGTGACCGGCCCCCGGATGGACGGGCACGCCGGCCGGCTTGGCGACAACGAGGAGGGATTCGTCTTCGTAGAGGACCCGCAGGGGGCCCGGCTCCGGCGTCAGGCCCGCCTCTTCCTCGAAGCGGACCCACGTGACCTCGACGGTGTCGCCCGCCCGCAGGCGGTAGCTCGGCTTGACGACCCGGCCGTTGACCCGGACCCAGCCCTGCTCGATGAGGCTCTGGACCTGGGCCCGACTCCGGCCGTCGGCCCGGGCGGTCAGGAAACGGTCCAGGCGGGTCCCGGCGTCGGCGGCCGGGACGGACAGGGTCTCACGACTCAGGACCGTAAATTTCGTCATGGGAGGGACTCGGCGTCGGGGCCGTCTCCATCAGGGCCCAGGCCTCGACCTGCCGGAGGCGGAACGTCCGGCGGTCCCGGCGCATGAGGTCGTAGGCCGTCAGGAAGTACTCCTCGTTGCGGCGCTCGATCTGCAGGGGGAGGACGACCCGTTCGCTGACCGTGTCGTCCATCGAGCGGTAGCGGATCCGGACCCACCGGTGCTCGAGCTGGGCGTCCGTGAAGACCTGGACCATCTGGAGGACGACGGCCGTGTCGGCCGACAGCCACCGGAGAAGCTCCTTCAGGGTGGCCAATCCCCGCTGGACCAGCAGGGGCTCCATCCGCCGGAAGACCTGGGCCGTGACCTGGGCGTCGTACAGGGCCCGATGACCCCGCTGGTTTTCGTAAGAGACGCCCATCTTGCGGGCGACCCGCTCGAGCTGATAACCGGTCGAGGCCCCCATGACGTTGAGCCGCCGGGCCAGCTCCAGGACGTCGACGACGGGGTTCGCCAGGGGCTGAAGGCCGTGCCGGGTCAGCTCGAAGTTCAGGAAGCCCACGTCGAAGTTGGCGTTGTACGCCAGGACCGGGTAGTCGTTCAGGAACTGCACGAGGAGAGCCGCCGTCTCCCGAAAGGCCGGGGCCTCCCGGAGGCGCTCGGGCGGAATGCGGTGAATCCGCTGGGCTTCCTCGGGGACCTCCCGCTCGGGATTGACCAGCGAGTGGAAGGAGGCCAGGAGGCCCGAGGGCCCGTACAGGACGGCCCCGACCTCGCAGATGCGGTGGCCCTCCTGGAAGCGGAGGCCCGTCGTCTCGACGTCCAGGGCCACGAAGAACAGACGTTCCAGCCGCGTCTCGATCCAGTTCGGCCGCATGGCTCTCGGCCAAGGGCAAAGAGCAAAGAGTTCTCTGCTCTTTGCCTTACTTCTTGCCCTTTCCCCTGCCTTTGGCCCTATTCTTCCTCCTCGGCGGTCCCGGCGGGCGGGGCCAGCTCGACCCGGACGAAGCCCGCCCGCAGGACCATCGGCAGGCCCCGCAGGGCCTCCATGACCGGCTCGGGGACGGGGTCGTCCACGACGATGACGCCGACGGCCTCCCCCCGGCTCTCAAGACGCGCCAGCCCGAAGTAAGCGATGTTGATCCCGTGCTGACCCAGGCACTGGCCCATCGCCCCGATGGCCCCCGGCACGTCCCGATTCCGAACGACGATGAGGTAGGGCTGAATCGGCACGTCCACGGTCGCATCCCACAGGGCCACGAGCCGAAGGACGCCCGGTTGAATGACCGTCCCCTCGACGGGGACGGCGCCGTCTTCGTCCATCAGGTGGATGCGGAGCAGGCTCTCGTAGAGCCGGGGCGTCATCTGGCGGGTCTCCGTGATCTCAAGGCCCCGGTCCTCGGCCAGGGCGACGGCGTTGACCCAGTTGACCCCGGCCCCCATGACGGGCCGCAGGAGACCCGCCACGACGGCCGCCAGGACGGGCCGCGTCTCCTCCCGGGCGACCCGGCCCCAGTACTCGACGTGCACCCGCCGGGGCCGGAAGTCGGCGACCTGGGCGGCGACCTGGCCCAGGGCATAGCCCAGCCGCATGTAGTCCTGGATGAAGGCTTGGGCCGATTCGGGGACCGACGGGAAGTTGACGGCATTCCGGATGATGCCGTACTTGAGGTAGTCCCGGACCTGAACGGCGATGTCGTAGCCGACCTTCTCGTGGGCCTCGACGGTCGAACCCCCCAGGTGGGGCGTGGCGATGACCCGGGGATGGTCGATGAGCCGCCAGTCCTGGGGCGGCTCCTGGGCGAACACGTCCAGGGCGGCCGCCGCCACCCAGCCCTCGTCGAGAGCCGCCAGGAGGTCCGCCTCCCGGACGAGCTCGCCGCGAGCGCAGTTGACGAAGACGACGCCCGGCTTCATCGCCCGGAACACGTCCCGGTGGAAGACGCCCCGCGTCTCCTCCGTCAGGGGCGCATGGAGGCTGAGGACGTCCGACGTCCGGATCAGCGTGTCGAAGTCGACCATCTGGACGTCCAGCTCCCGGGCGATAGACAACGGCACGTAGGGGTCGTAAGCCTGAACGCGAGCCTGCAGGGCCCGGAGCCGCCGGGCCAGCTCCCGGCCGACCCGCCCCAGGCCGTACAGGCCGACGACCTTGCCGGCCAGCTCCCGGCCGATGAAGGGGCCCCGCTCCCACCGGTGCGCCTTCAGGGTCGCACAGGCGGCGTATACGTGCCGCAGGGCGCACAGGATCAGGGCCAGCGTGTGCTCGGCGGCGGCGACGCTGTTCTGACCCGGCGTGTTCATGACGACGACGCCCTGCCGGGTCGCCGCCTCGACGTCGATGTTGTCGACGCCCGCCCCGGGCCGGCCGATGACCCGCAGACGGCGGGCCCGCTGGAGGAGGTCGGCCGTCAGACGGGTCCCGCTCCGGACGATGACGGCGTCGTAATCCTCGATGACGTCGGCCAGACGGCGGCCGCCGAGGTGCTTCAGGAAGTCGACCGTCCAGCCCTCGTCCCGCAGGAGCTGGACGGCCCGCTCCGGTAAGTCCTCGGTGATCAGGATCCGCATCGCCATTGACTCCGCAAACCCCTGGGCCCCGGGTGTCAAGCGCATAAAAGACCATAGACCCCAGACCACGGACCACAGACCCGTCGTGGAAGTTCGGTTCACTGCGTCTCGAGACGAGGCATTTCGAGACTTTGTCGGTCCGTGGTCTGTAGTCTATGGCCCTTTTACCCAACACCTAACACCCAGCACCCGACATCCCAATCATCCCTTCTTCTTCCCCATGTACCGTTCCCCGGCCTGGACGGCCCACGGCAGGGTGTTCTCCTGGGGCGGAATCGGACAGTTGTAAGCGTCGCTGTAAGCGCACAGCGGGACGTAGGCCTTGTTGAAGTCCAGGACGTACGAACCGTCCGGCTGACGTTCGGCCTCGACGTACCGCCCGATGGGATACGTCGTCCTTCCCGTCGTGGCGTCCCGAAAGATGATGAACAGGACCGACGGGTCGTCGCCGCTCTCGATGAACGCCCGCAGACGGTACGGCTTCCCCCGCCACTCGAATTCCAGCCAGCCGACGTCCGGGAGCGGCGTCTGAAGACCCCGGGACGTCTCGATCCAGGCCGTCTGCCGCCGCTCGGCCGGAATCAGTCGGGCCCGGAATCGGAAGCGCCCGTCGTAGGGGAATAAGTCAAAGCCCGGAAAGTGCACGGGTCGTTCCGTCAGAGGCCGAAAGACCATCACGCGGCCGTAGGGCGGATGGTAACTCAGATGCAGGGGCCATTCACCCCACCGGAGGGTCCCCTCGGCCAAGGTATAGGGCGAAGCGACGTCCCGCCAGTCGGCCCGAAGCGTTTCGGGGTCCCAGGACTGCAAGGACTGCACCGGCGCCGACCCCGGCTTCCAAGCCGCCGTGAACTTCCGGTCCCGGAACGTCACCGAAAAGACGGCCCCGGCCGGCACCGCCGAAGCGGCCCGCCACTCGACGGCCTTCGGGTCGTAGACGGCCGCATACACCGCCTGTCCGTCCTCCAGGTAGAAGACCCGATGGACGGCGACGGGCGACGCCGGGGCATACTGGAACCGCCGGAGGCGAAGCTCCCACCAGTGACGGACTTCTGCCTCCGGCGATGGCCCCGCTGCCGAACCGAGCCCGATCATTCCGAACTCCCAAACGACGAGGAAAAGAGCGACCATCATCGTCGTGTACGGAGCAGATGGGCAGGTCGGCAGTCGGGCAGATGGCTGAGGATCCCGCATCCCTGCTTACACGCCCGTCACCCTCGGCAGGACGACCCGGACGGCCTCGAGCGTCCGGGCGACGATCGTATCATCGTGGGCCAGCGAAAGGAACCAGGCTTCGAAGGCCGACGGCGGCAGGTGGACGCCCCGTTCCAGCATGGCGTGGAAGAACCGTCGGAAGGCGTCCGTGTCGGACGCCTGGACCTCGGCCAGGGTCCGGGGCGGCGTCGGTCGAAAGAACACCGTCAGCATGCCCGTCGTCCACACGACGACGGCCGGGCGGCCGCAGGCCCGGAAGGCCTCCTGCAGGCCCTCGGCCAGGGCCTGGGTCCGCCGGGTCAGGACGTCGTAGGCCGTCGGGTCGCTCTGAAGCTGAAGGAGCGTCGTGTAGCCGGCCGCCACGGCGACGGGGTTGCCGGCCAGGGTTCCCGCCTGATAGACGGGCCCGACGGGGGCCACCCGGTCCATCCACCGGGCCGGGCCGGCGTAGGCCGCCAGGGGGAAGCCGCCGCCGATGACCTTCCCCAGGGTGATGAGGTCCGGTTCGATACCCGTCCGGGTGGACCAGCCGCCCCAGCCGACCCGAAAGCCCGTGATGACCTCATCGAAGATCAGCAGGCTTCCATATCGGCGGGTCAGGTCCCGCAGGCCCTCGAGGAAGCCGTCGGCCGGCAGGACGAGGCCCATGTTGCCGGCGGCGGGCTCGACGATGACGGCGGCGACCCGGTCGCCCCGTTCATGGAACAGGCGTTCGACGGCGTCCAGGTCGTTGTAAGGAAGCGACACCGTCGTCCGGGCGATGTCTTCCGGGACGCCCGGCGACGACGGGACGCCCAGCGTCAAAGCGCCCGAGCCGGCCTGGACGAGGAAATAGTCGGCGTGGCCGTGGTAACAGCCGTCGAACTTGACGACGAGGGGCCGGCCCGTGACGGCCCGGGCGATGCGGACGGCCGTCATCGTCGCCTCCGTCCCCGAGTTGACGAACCGGACCCGCTCGACGAAGGGGAAGGCGCCGGCGATGAGTTCGGCGAGCTCGACGTCCGTCGGGGTCGGCATGCCGTAGGAGCTTCCCCGGGCCGCCGCCCGTTGGGCCGCCGCCACGACGGCCGGGTGGGCATGCCCCAAGATCAGGGCGCCCCAGGACATGACGTAGTCGATGTAGGCCCGGTCCTCGACGTCCCAGACGTAGGCGCCCTCCCCCCGCAGGATGAAGCGGGGGACGCCCCCGACGGCCCGGAAGGCCCGGACCGGCGAGTGGACGCCGCCCGGGATGACCTTCTGGGCCCGTTCGTACCATTCCTCGTTCGTTCCCAACATGGGATGCCTCCGGGCATGCGGGCGTTCAGCCATCCCGCGACCGAACGGCCGGATAGCCAAATGGCCCCCGACACGTCCGCCGGGTCGGGAGGCCCCGCATCCCGTTCCCATTGTAAACCACCCCGCTTGGACCAGCGGAGGCGGGATGAGGCGCGACCCCGCTCTGCGAGGGGGGCGGGGATGAAAACAGCCTATCGGCCGACCGGCCCGACGGCCGAATGCCCGAATTCCCGGACGGCCGATTAGGGCACCAGGACGGCCCGGCCGACGACCTCGCCCCGGTCGAGGGCCGCATAGGCCTCGGCGACGGCCGCCAGGGGGAACGTCCGATAGAACGGCCGGACCCGGCCCGACCCGATCCACTCGAGGGCCAGGGCCCACTCCCGTCGGGTGTAAGCCGCCGAGCCGACGATGCGGTGCTCCCGCATGATCGTCACGGCCGGCCGCAGGAGCCGGGGCGCCTCGCCCGTGACGTTGCCGACCCACACGAGCGTCCCCTTCCGCCGGAGGGCCGCCAGGCTCAGGTTGATCGTCGGAGCGCCGACGTTCTCGAAGACGGCGTCCACGACGGGCGGCCGGTCCTGGGGCGAGAGGACCTCGACGCCCAGGCCCGCCACGACGTCGGCCTTCGCCTTCGACACCATAGCGATGACCGCCAGGCCCATCTGCCGAAGGACCTGGACCATGTGGATGCCGACGCCGCCCCCGGCGCCCGTCACGAGGACGCGAGCCCCCGGTCCGACGCCGGCCTGCCGGACGGCGTGAAAGGTCGTCGCCACGGCGCAGGCGGCCGCCGCATAGTCGGCGTAAGCGTCGGTCGGGAGCGGGAGCAGAAGACTTTCCGGGACGGCGACGGCCTCGGCGTATCCGCCGGGACGCGTTTCGCCCAAGACCTGGAAATCGCCCTCACAGAGGTTCTCCTCCCCCGAGAGGCAGAAGCCGCACTGCCGGCATGTCAGAAACGGATAGACGGCGTAGGGTCGGCCGTCGACGTCCCCGAAGACCTCATGCCCGAGGACCAAAGGCGGCCGGAGGTTCCGAAAACCGCCCCGGACGATGACCCGGTCCCGGCCGCAGATGCCGGCCGCCCGGACCCGCAGGACGACCTCGCCCGGCGAGGCCTCGACGTCCCGGGCCTCGATGCGCCATCCGTCGGGTCGAAAGTCCGTCAGGACCGCCGCCTGCACCTGCATGGATGAATCTCCACCGAAGGCATACTACAGGTCCTGGGCCCCAGGGGCCAGGTCTCTGCGGAAGAGACCATCGACCATCGACCATAGACTATAGACCTACTTTTGGAGTCTGGCTCGCTTCGAGACGGGGTATCCCGATGACCCCGTTAGGTCTGTGGTCTGTGGTCTATGGTCTCTTTTCAGAGCCCCTGGGCTACTCTCCCGAGGACCGCTGGAAGAACGCCCGGAGGTCTGCCTTCAGCCGCTCCAGCGAGGGGCGGTGGATGTACATCATGTGCCCGGCCTCGTAGTAGTGGACCTCGATGTTCTTCCGAAGGGCGGGCTCCAGGCCCATGTGTCGGAGAGTGTAGTCCGTCGCAAAGAAGGGCGTTGCCAGGTCGTAGTACCCGCTGGCGACGAAGACCCGCAGGTGGGGATTCTGCGTCAGGGCCGCCCGCAGGGACTCGGCCACGTTGAGGTAGCGGTTCTCGGCCGGCTCGAATCGCCAGGGGCGGACCCGGTTTGTCAGGATTTCATACACAAGGTCGCTTTCATACTTCAACTCGGACCGTACGTAGTGGTTGAGGGCCGCCGTGAAGGCGCCCTGAATGACGGCGTAGCTCGGGTCGAACTCGAAGGTCTCGCCGGCGGCGTCTCGGTCCATGCCGGTGAATCTCGAGTCCAGGCGGCCGACGGTGAGGCGGCGGTCCCGCAGGAGCTCCTTGACGAACCGGAAGATGGGGACCCGCAGGTTCGACTTCTGGATGTAGTCTTCCGAGAGACCCGTGTAGCGGGCCAGTCGGGCGGCGACGTCCCGCCGCTCGGCCTCCGTCAGGTCGTCGCCCTTCATGAGGGCCAGCGTGTAGTCCGTCTCTGCGAAGCGTTGCGCCTCTGCGAGCGCCCGGCGGAGGTCGGCCTGAAGGTCGGCCGGCAGTTTTTTGTGATACCACGCCGTGGCCGTATAGGTCGGCAGGAAGAGTACATAGGGCAGGTCGTTGCCGACGTCGAAGCGGGCCGTCTGGAAGTTCAGGATCGACGAGATGAGGACCACGCCGTTGAAGTACATGCCGTGGCGGTCCTGGAGATAGCGGACCAGGCCGGCCGCCCGGGTCGTCCCGTAGCTCTCCCCGGCCAGGTACTTCGGTGAGGCCCACCGCTGGAAGCGGGTCGTATACAGGCGGATGAATTCTCCGACGGACTCGATGTCGGCCTCGTACGCGTGGAACTGCTTGGCCTCCTGACCCGGCTCGGCCCGACTGTAACCGGTCGTCGTCGGGTCGATGAAGACGAGGTCCGTGACGTCCAAGAGCGTGTACGGATTGTCGGCATAAGAACCCGGCGGCGGGAGGGCCGCTCCCTCATCCGTCATCCGGACCCGCCGGGGGCCGAAGGCGCCCATATGGAGCCAGACCGACGAGGAGCCGGGCCCGCCGTTGAAGGCAAACGTGATGGGCCGTCGGGACTTGTCCGTCACGTCGTCCCGCGTGTAAGCGATGAAAAAGATGGCCGTCTTGGGCGTGCCGTCTTCGTCCCGCAAGACGTAGTGACCGGCCGTAGCCGTATACCGTAAGACCTGGCCGTCGGCCAGCCGGACGGTATGCTGAGTGACGGAAAGCTTGTCCTCGGTCGGGACGAGGGGCTTTTTCTCGACGGTCGGCCTCTCAGCCGGCTTTTCAGGTGGCGCCGGCCGGCGGGCCTCCTGAGCCGTCGCCCGAGGCGTCCCCACGAGGGTTATCAGGAACAGGAATAGGATCCCGAGGGTCCAGGCCGCTCGTTTCATGACCCGTCCTCCGCCGGTTAGAGGCTTCCGGGACGTGGCGATCTACGTGCATACCGTACAAACGCACCGGACGACACCGGTGTTCGGCCGGAACCGACCCCCATCGTTCTGCACCCATGCCCGGCCTCCGGACAGTCCGGCCGATGCCGTCTGCCGAATTCCCGAGCCCGGAACCCGAGACCCGCATCTTGCATCCCGTAGCCCGCATCCCTATCTTGCATCTGAAGCCGGAGGCGGACCATGCGGTTTTCGACGGCCCTCCGGGATTCGGCCCGCCGACGGCTCGAACGCCTGGGCCGGGCCGACATCGTCGTCGGCATCCCGTCCTACAACACGGCGGCGACCGTCGGGCATGTCCTTCAGACGGCCGTCCAGGGCCTCCAGACCTACTTCCCTGACTGCCTCGGCCTCGTCCTGGTCGCCGACGGCGGGTCGGTCGACGACACCCGGGAGGCGGCCGAGGAAGTCCGGGTCGATTCCTACAACGTCGAGACGCTGGTGACCATCTACCGGGGCCTGCCCGGCAAGGGGACGGCCGTCCGGGCCATCCTGGAGGCGGCCGAATTCCTGCAGGCCCGGGCCTGCGTCCTGCTGGACGCCGACCTGCGGTCCGTCACGCCCGAATGGATTCGGAACCTGGCCGAGCCCGTCCTCGAACGGGGTTATGACTTCATCGCCCCTTACTACCGTCGCTATAAGTACGACGGCACGATCACGAATACCATCGTCTATAACCTGACCCGGGCCCTCTACGGCCTCCAGATCCGCCAGCCCATCGGCGGCGACTTTGCCCTCTCCCAGACGGCCGTCCGGCGGTATCTGGAGCACGACGTATGGGAGACCGACGTGGCCCGCTTCGGCGTGGACGCCTGGCTGACGGTCACGGCCATCGTCCATCGATTCCGCATCGGCCAGGCCCGCCTGGGCACGAAGGTCCACGACGTCAAGGACCCGGCCGAGCATCTGGGCCCCATGTTCCGGCAGGTCGTCGGGACGGTCTTTACCCTCATGCAGACCCACGAGGCCTTCTGGAAGTCCGTCCGGGGAAGTCAGCCCGTCGAAATCCTGGGCGAAGAGCCGCCGGGCCGGCCCGAGCCCTTCAGCATCTCGATGGAGCCCCTCCTGGAGGCCTTCCGCTTGGGCGTCCTCTACTTCGGTCCCCTGTGGCAGAACGTCCTGGACCCCCCGACGTACCATGCCCTCCTGGACCTGGCCTACCGGCCGGCCGAGGAGTTTCGCCTCCCCATCGAGACGTGGGTTCGGTGCGTCTACGCCTTTGCCGTGACGTACAAGAACTGGCCTCGCCACAAGGGCAAGCTCCTCGACATCATGCTTCCCCTGTACAACGCCCGGGTCGCCTCGCTGATCAACGAGCTGGCCGACGTGCCGGACGCCGAGGCGGAGGCCTTCTTTGACGCCCAGGCCGCCGTCTTCGAGGCCCTCAAGGACGAACTCGTGCGCCGATGGGACGACCCCCAGGAGGCCCAGAAGTGGAAAGCCGCCGCCCCGACCGGGCCCCGACGGGCGGTCGTCCTCATCGGGGCCGGACCGACGGCCCGGACGGTCGCCCGATACCTGTCGGCCACCCGACCCGTATGGCTGGTCGACCGGAACCGGGAGAACTGCGAGGAAGCGGCCCGCGCCGGCCTCCAGGTCGTCGAGGGCGACGCCCTCCGACGGGAAGTCCTGGAGACGGCCCACGCCGGAGAGGCGGCCCTCCTGATTGCGATGACCCCCAACGACGAAGTCAACGTCCTGAGCACCCGACTGGCCCGGCGCGACTTGGCCGTCCCGACCGTCTTCGTCCTGGAAGCGGGAGACCGCCCGGATGAGCTCCGGGAGGCCCTCCGGGGCGCGCAGGCCCGAGGCTTCCGACTGGGCGCCTTCGAGGTCCAGGACTGGGACTGGTGGATCGAACACGGGCGGACGACCGAGACGGTCCTTGTCGTCCAGGAAGCCACGACGCCCGAGCAGTTTCTGCAGAATCTCACGGACCGCCTCTTCATGCCCATCGCCGTCATCCGGGGGTCCGAGCATTTCTTCTTCTGGGAGGTCGACCGCCTCGAGCCGTCCGACCGGGTCCTGGGCCTCGCCGTCGCCGAGCCGTAAACCGGGTCTCGGGTATCAGGGGACCGGCGACCGGGTCCCCGCCGGAGGTCCGTACGCCCCGGGTGCAGACGCCTGGGCTCCGCGCACCGGCCCATCGGCCTTACGATGGCGAGGCCCGTCATCCCGCGGCCACGGCCCTCCCATAGCGGCCCAGGAGGCCTGTGATAAGAAGGATCCCGAAAAAGACCCCCACAAGAGTCCGACCGTATCGTCGCCCCAGGGCGCGACTTTCCGGCCCCTGGAAGGCCGCTGAATCCCACCGAACGGACCGGCGGTGGGATCCCGCCGAGAGGAGGGTCCCGACGACCGTCCCCGCAAAGCCCAGGACGTTCCACCACAACCAGCTCACGCCCGGATAGACACCGGCGACCCACCCGTTAAGACCCAGGCCGGCGGCGATGCCCCACAGGACGTCCCGGGACTCGACCCCCCGAAGGACCAGGGCGATGACAAACGTCGCCAGGATCGGCCCGTACAGGAGCGACCCGACCATGTTGATGAGCTCGATGACGGTCGGGATCGGGACCCGTCCGAGTCCGATGCCGAAGGCCATACAGAAGCTTCCCCACAGGAACGTGATGAACCGGGAGACCCAGACTTCCCGCCGGGGCCGCGTCCAACGGGCCGGCAAGAGGCCCACCATCTGGAGGTCCCGGAAGGTCGCCGCACTGATGGAATTGAAGGCGCTGTCGAAGCTCGACATGGCCGCCGCCAGCAGGGCCGCCAGGAAGAGGCCCCGCAGGCCGGTCGGAAGCGTCTCCCGGACAAACCACGGGACGAGGCCGTTGGGGTCCTGACGGACGTGCGCCATCCACGGGGGCGTCTGGACTTGGAGCCAACCGGCCAGCAGGAGACCGAAGACGACGTAAGTCAGGACGAGGGGATACCGGAGGAGGCCGTTGTAAAGGAGCGCCCGGGCGGCCGTCCGGGCGTCCGGCGCCGTCAGCAAGCGCTGAGCCTGACTTTGGTCGCAACCGTAGTAGGACATGTACAGAAAGAGGCCCCCGATGAGCATGGGCCAGAAGCCGTAAGGGCGTCCGTCGCCCCACCCGTGGCCGGCGAGGTCCAGCGTTTGCCACCGGGCCGGCTCGACCCGACGGAGGAGGTCGGGTCCCCCGCTCTCCCAGAGGATCGCTACCCCGACGAGGACGCCCACCCAGAGGACCCCCAGTTGCAGGAGGTCCGACACGATGTCGGCCAGGATCCCGCCCATGAGCGTGTACAGGAGGCTGACACCCCCGACGGCCAGGACGGTCCACGCCAGGGGAACGTCCAGGACGACGTGAAAGATCAGGGCCGTGGCGTAAAGGCTCACACCGGTCGCCAGAGCCCGGGAGACTTGAAAGAGGCCGCTGACGGCCACCCGCACGGGCCGACCCAGCCGGACCTCGAGGAACTCATAAATGCTCCAGACCCGCCATCGGTGAAAGGCCGCCGCCAGGGGGATCAGGGCCGCCATCGCCAGAGGCAGGGCCAGTTCATATTGAAGCCACAGAAGTCCCCCGTCTTTCCGAAGGGCCACGAAGGCCGGTCCCCCGACTAAGCTGACGGCGCTGGCCTGCGTCGCTACGATGGAACCGGCGATGAGGGTCGCCGGGACCCGACGGCCGCCGAGGTAGTAGTCCTCGGCCGTCCGCTGACGGAGCATCAGCCCGACGCTGACCCCCACGACGAGAAGAAAATAAGCGCCCAGGACGACCCAATCGACGGTCCCCATGACCCCTCCAGGGGAATCCGGCCCGTCGGCAGGTCCGCCCGTTGGGTCATGGCCCATGGGAAGTAGCCATGACCATGACCACGAGCCATGAGCCCCAATCCCCTCCCGTGGGAGTCGCCCCGACGGCCCATCTGCCTACCTGCCGACCGGCCTATCTGTCCTATAATCTCCTTCCCGGCCGATGGAAAGGCCCGAGCTGGCCTGCGCCCCCGACCGAGCGGTGCGGTCATGGAGATCTTTATCCGGAACCTGCTCATCGTGATGGCCTGCGTCCTGCCCTTGCTTTGGCTGATGGAGCGGATCCGCTTCCCGACCCTCGTCGCCTTCCTCGTCACGGGCGTCCTCATCGGACCGGCCGGCCTGGGTTGGATCCGGCAGGCCCCCGAAATCCACGCCCTGGCCGAGGTCGGCATCATCGCCCTACTGTTCGTCCTGGGCGTCGAGTTCTCGGTCGAGTCCCTGGCCGCCTTTGGAGCCCGCCTCCCGATATTCGGGACCCTTCAGGTCCTCCTGACGGGGCTCCTCGGCGGCGGGGGCTTCGCCCTCCTGGGGTGGCCGCTTCGGTCCGCCCTGGTCGTCGGGTTCGCCGTGAGCACGACCAGCACGGCCATCTTACTAAAAGTCTTGCAGGAACGGAAAGAGCTGGACACCCACCACGGACGGTGGGCCGTCGGGACCTGTCTGTTTCAAGACATGGCCACGCCCCTGATCCTACTGGCCCTGCCCCTGAGTCAGACCGGGTGGCCGACCCTAACGGGCTTGGGTTCCATCCTGCTTCGCGGGGTCGTCATCGTGGCGGGGACCTTCGGGATGACCCGCCACGGGATGCCCTGGATGATGGAGCGCATCGCCCGCATGGGGGCATCCCCCGATTTCATCCGGGCCTTCGTCCTCGTCTGGGCCCTGGCCATCATCGGGGCCGTGTACGCCCTCGGGTGGCCTATCGCCATCGGGGCCTTCTTGGCGGGCCTCATCCTCTCGGAGACGCCCATCAGCCATCAGGTCGTCGCCGAGCTCTTACCCCTGCGAGACTTCCTGATGGGCCTCTTTTTTCTGACCCTCGGCATGCAGTTAGACCTGCGTCTCTTCCGGACGGACGCCGGTAGTGTCACGACCTTGGCTGTCGGTCTGCTCCTGGCGAAGGGTCTGGCCTTCGGCGGGGCCGCCGCGGCGGTCCGCCTGCCCCTCCGGACGGCCCTGACGCTGACGTTGGGGATGCCGTATGCCAGTGAGTTCTCGGTCCTGGTCTTGAACACGGCCCTCGGATTAGGGATTTTGACCAGGGACCTCCACACCGTGGCCCTGGCCGGTGTGTTCCTATCGTTGGTCGTCGCTCCGTTCCTGACGTACTTGGCGCCGGTCGTCGCGGCCGGATGGGTCGTCCGGATGACCCGAGCGGTCCCGGTCGACGTCGTCCGGGACCCGACTCGACCGCCGGGAGCCCCCGAGCGACGAGATCACGTCGTTATCATCGGATACGGTATCAACGGCGAGAACTTGGCGACCGTCCTGCGGGCCGTCCAGATCCCTTATTGCGTCATCGAGATGGACCTCGGGCGAGCGCAGACAGCCGCCCGGGCCGGGCATCCGGTCATCGTCGGCGACGCCCTGTACGCTCACGTCTTACGGCAGGCGGGCGTCGAGACGGCCCGGATGGTCGTGATCGCCATGGCGGACCGCCTGGCGGCCATCCGGATCCTCCGGCAGGTCCGACAGATGAACCCGACGGTCCACGTCATCGTCCGGGTCCGGTTCGTTCGCGACGTCGAACCCGTCCTGAAAGCGGGCGCCGACGAGGCGATCCCCGAGGAGTTCGAGACTTCCGTCGAGATCTTCAGCCGGGTCCTGCGGGCCTTCCACGTACCCCGGAACGTCATCCAGCTTCAGGCGAACCTCATCCGACAGGACCACTACGGCCTCCTGCGGGGAATCCCCGTGACCGAATCGAGCGTCCGGCGGATTCGGTCCATCCTGACGGCCAGCGTGACGGACCTATACCAGGTCCTGGAAGACTCGCCGGCCGTCGGTCAGTCGCTGGGGACTTTGAACTTACGAGGGCGCGGCGGGGCGACGGTCCTGGCCGTCGCCCGGGGCGAGCAGGTCTTCCTAAATCCGGGGGCCGACTTCGTCCTTCAGCCGGGTGACACGCTCGTCCTGGTCGGGACCCACACCGAGCTGGACCGGACGACGGCCCTCTTAGAAGGTCGGGACGACGGGTAGGACGTGGAGAGGATTCCCATATATCCCCGAGCGTTGCGCCGCCGGGGGAAAACGTCAGGGCAGAAGATGTCGCTCCCTGAAGCTGAAGTAGGCGTCCCTGCCGATGATGATGTGGTCTACGAGACGGATGTCGACCGTACGGACAGCGTCGGCCAAGGTACGCTTCGGAGGGGGCCGGACGCCCGCTGGGATGGTTGTGAACCACGATTAACAGAGCCGTTCGGGAGGTGAGAAGTGCGATGGGAAGCGGAAAGGGCACCTCCACGAAAACACGATTTTTCAAGCAGTCGGCAGATGGGCCGGTGGGCAGGTCGGCCGGTCGGCCGGTGGGGCCGGTCGACCATTTTTATCCAAGCCCCGCTCGTCAGAGCGGGGTCCGGAGCTATCCGACTGTTCGGGAATCCGGGAATTCGGCCATCCGGAGGTTCGGGAACTCGGGCATTGGGGGGCCCGCCGGGGCGGGGATGAGGCCTGGAGGCCGGTGCTGGCGGTCGGCGACAGGAGAAGGCGAGGAGTCAGGAAAGCTTCAGGGAGACGTGGGGACTTGGAACGCTCCATGCCCCTTGCCTTCTACGTCGGCCGTCGAACGGCCCTCCCGGACTGCCGAATTCCCGAACTCCCGAACTGCCCTTGGCTTGAAAACCCGTCCTTCCCGAAGGGTCGAAAAAGCCGAATCCATGCGGGTTTTCACGAACCGAACGGCTCTGATAGCTCAGGATAAGGCGATGCGGGCCGCCAGGTAGACCGTAAAGACGAGGCCATTCCCGTAGACGAGGGCCATGACGGACCGGTCGTCGGCCCGCAGGGACCGGCGGGGGAAGGCCCGCTCGAGACGGGTCAAGACGAAGAAGCCGGCCGGACCGTACACGGCCAGGCCGATGGCCTCGAAAAGACGTAATATAATCCGACGACTCGGAGGGACGGTATGGCCGCCAAAACCTGGGGGCATCGCATCGTCATGGACCCGGCCATACTTTTTGGGAAACCCCATATCGCCGGGACCCGCATCGCCGTGGACCTTATCTTGGAAAAGCTGGCCGCCGGCGAGTCCCTGGAACAGATCTTAGCCGCCCATCCCCGCCTGACGCCCGAGGACATCCGAGCGGCCTTGGCCTTTGCCGCTGAATGCGTGCGCTCCCTCGAGGTCTACCCGGTCGAGGCGGAGACCCGTGAGACTCCTGGCGGATGAAAACGTGGACGGCCCTATCGTGACCCGCCTTCGCCAAGAAGGTCATCAGGTCATATACGTGGCCGAAATGGAGCCCGGCCTTTCCGACGAGGCGGTCCTACAAATGGCGAATCGGGAGAACGCTGTCCTCATGACGGCCGACAGAGATTTTGGAGAGCTCATATTCCGGCTTCGTAAGGACGTGCCCGGCGTGATCTTGCTTCGACTGGCCGGTCTACCGCCTGAGCGGAAGGCCGATACCGTCGCTCAGATCATCGCCAATTTGGGGAGCCGGCTCCAGGGCGCCTTTACGGTCATCGGTGTCCGAACCGTGAGACGTCGGCGGGTGATATGAAACGGAGCGCTTGGTCGGACAGCTCAGGATAAGGCGATGCGGGCCGCCAGGTAGACCGTAAAGACGAGGCCATTCCCGTAGACGAGGGCCATGACGGACCGGTAGTTGGCCCGCAGGGACCGGCGGGGGAAGGCCCGCTCGAGACGGGTCAAGACGAAGAAGCCGGCCAGACCGTACACGGCCAGGCCGATGGCCTCATAGGCCGTATAGAGGGCGGCGACCGTCCCGACCAGGAGGAGACCCGCCAGGGCCAGAAGGGCCTGGGCCAGTCGGAAGGCTCGCCGCAGGCCGTACCGGACGACGAACGTCGTGTCTCCCCGGCGGGCGTCTTCGGAAACCTGGTAGGCCTGCGTGATGGGATACAGGCCGGCCGTAAAGAGCATGGCCGTCACCAAGCCCGCTAAGCCGGGAAACGTCGTCAAAGCCATTGCCAGGTCCCGACCACACAGCCAACCGGCCAGAAAGCCGAGACCACCCTGCCCGACGGCGACCGTGAGCACGCTGAGGACCGGCCGGGCCTTCCAGCGCGTCCAAGGGTGCGAGTACAGGACGGACAGGACGACGAAACCGAGGTAAACGCCCGTGAAGGCCCACCCGATTCGCAGGCCGAGGAGAAGGCCCAAGGCCTTAAAGGCCAGGGCCACGGCCAGCGTCCCCGTCGAGACGGGCGGCGGCCGGTACAGGCCCCCGATGGGGCCCTCGTCCCGGTCAAAGTAGGAATTGAAGGCGTTGGCCCCGCCGTACAGGAAGACGTGGACGGCCAGCAAGCCCAGCCCGAAGGCCCCGGACGGCCGGGCCCCCGTCAGGCGGAACCCCCACAGGAACAGGGGCAGGAGGACGACCGAAAAGTGAAGCCGCAGATGAAGCAGGGCGGCTCGAAGGTCTTCCCCGATGGCCTGCAGTCTCATCCCCTTCCGTCGAGCCTGCACTCGCAGAGGTAGCCGAGCGACGAGCCATCGTCTCATCCTTCCTCAGCCGAGCGGGCCACGGCGGCCAGGCCATTCATGAGAGCGACAAAGGTCGCCTGGACGTCTTCCAGTGAATAGGGCGGCGCCTGTTGAAACCGCTGGGCCATGACCCAGTCCCGGACCATCCCCTCGGCGGCCCCGACGAGGGCCACGGCCAGGGCCGCGGGGTTCAAGGACCCAGGGAGCACCCCCTCCTGCTGGCCCCGCTCGACCAGCCGTCGGACCCGTTCCGTAAACTCGAGAAAACCCCTCGAAAGGGCCACACGACTGTCGCCCCGGACCCGCCGGCCCTCGAAAAGCATCAGAAAGGCCACGTCGGGATTCGTGGTGAAGAACTCGATAAACACGGCCAGGAGACGGACGGCCGACGTTCGGACGTCGGCCGTCTCCTGCAGGACCCCCTGCAAACGTTCGTTCAGCGCGCGCCAGGTCTCTTCAAAGATGGCCAGGAGCAGGTCGGCCTTGCTGACGAAGTGACGGAACAGCTGAGATTCCGACGTCCCGGCCAGCCGGGCGATGGCGGCCGTCGAGACATGCTCGTACCCGTAGCGGGCGAACAACTGACGGGCGACCGCCAAGAGGCGTTCCCGGACGGCCGGACGCTCTCGAACCCGTGGCGTCCAAGGCATGATCCCGTCTTCGAACGGCATGAGATATCGGTGAGCATTATAAAGCCGCCACTGGGACGCGTCCAGTTGCAAATAGCCAACGACTGCAAGACAATGAAGCCGTATGGGCCGTGAGCGTCGTCATGGGGGAGATTCAGCGCCTGGGGCGGTATCAGGTCACCGGCATCCTGGGTCGGGGTTCGATGGGCGTCGTCTATCAGGGGTTTGACCCCCTCATCGAGCGGGAGGTCGCCCTCAAGGTCATCCGCATCCCGCCCTGGATGTCCGAGGAAGAGGTCCAGGAATACCGGGAGCGGTTCTTTCGCGAGGCCAAGGCGGCCGGCAAGCTCCAGCACCCGAACATCGTGACGATCTACGACATCGGGACGGACGAGCGGACGGGCATCCCCTTCATCGTCATGGAGCTCGTCCGGGGGGAGACCCTGAAGAATCGTATCCAGCGGGAGGGAAGCCTACCGTGGCCGATGATGGTCGACGTCGCCCGTCAGGTCGCCGAGGCCCTCCACTTTGCCCATGCCCACGGCATCGTCCACCGGGACATCAAGCCCTCCAACATCATGCTGACCGAGAGCGGCCTCGTGAAGATCACGGACTTCGGGATCGCTCACATGCCGGCCTCGGAACTCACCCGGACGGGTCAACTCCTGGGTTCCCCCAGCTACATGTCGCCCGAGCAGGTCATCGGCGAGCGGGTCACGCACCGGACGGACCTCTTTTCCCTGGGCGTCGTGCTGTTCGAGGGGCTGACCGGTCAGAAGCCCTTCCAGGGCGACACCTTCAGCCAGATCACGTTCAAGATCGTGCACGAGCCCCCGCCGGACCTGCGCGTCCTGCGGCCGGACCTGCCGGAGGCCCTGTACGGGCTGGTCGAGCGGCTCCTGGCCAAGGACCCCGGCGGGCGCTTCGAGACGGCCGGCGCGATCGCGGCCTACATTCGTCAGCATCTGAGTCCGGCGTCGCCCGAGGCGGCAGAGGCGCTTCCCATCGAGTCCCTCGGGGAGGCGACCCTCCCGGAGGGCGTCCCGGCGTCGGCCCCGCCGATTCACGGCCTGGAGACGGCGCAGATCACCGCCGACCGGTGGCCGAGATCCCTACAGGCCCTGGAATTCCTCGTCCGCTGGGTCCTCCCCCTCATCCTCTTGACCGTCCCCTTCGGGTGGTGGTCGATGAGCCGCCGGGCGCCGGCGCCCCCCGGAAGCCGGACCCTACCCGGGGCCGTCCATCCGGAGAGTCGGCCGACCGCTTCGCCGGTCCTGCCGACCCCACGGAGCGTCCGGCCTGAGACGCCGGCAGTCTCCCCTGAAGCCTGTACAGTCCGATTCTCAATCGTTCACAAGTACCAATTCATGGACGTCCGGGCTCAGGTCGACGGCACGGCGGTCTTTGAAAAGCGCTTCTACGGGCGGATTCGAAAATTCACGGTCCTGAAGGTCGTCGAGCGGTCGGTCGCCTCGGGGACGTTCCCCCTGCCGAGGGGGGACCACGTCTTGGCCTTTCAGATGGACGGAGAGGGCGAAACGAAAACATACAGCCAGGCCGTCCGCTGTGACGAGTCTCAGGAAATCCGGATCCGCCTCGAAAATATGCGGGGGACGGAAGTCCGGGCTCTGGGTGTGCTGGAAGCCGAGGCCCCGCCACGATAGCCCATAAGGTAATTCAGGAGTTCGGCAATTCGGCCGAGGGCCCAAAAGGCCCGGGGGCGCCCCTGGCCCATCCAGGGCTCCGAGCCTGTTTCAAAACTCACCGCCGAGGCGCAGAGGCCGCAGAGGACGAGGGTTTTTTCTTCGATTTTTCCTCTGCGTTCTCGGCGGCTCAGCGGTGGAATAGAGTTTTTGAAATACGCTCTCATTTCCCCATCGGCCGGATGCTTGAAAAATCGTGCTTCCCGGGCAATGGGCAAGGCCATCCTGACACCGTTTTCACGAACCGAACGGCTCCGCGAACTCACCGTCTGCCCATTTGCCGAACTGCCCACCTGCTGGCCAGGGACGAGCATGCGGCCCCGGCTTGACTTCCAGGCGTATCATCCGTACTTTCAAGCCGCCGTCCAGGCCCTCGAGGCCTGGCGGACGGCCCTCGAGACGGGCGCGGCGCGGCCGGAAGACGTGTGGGTCGGCCTGATGGACTGGCTGGCCGACTTCATGGGCCGCGTGCGCCGGTGGGATTCGTATTATCTCGTCGAGTGGGACGGCACGCCGGTCTGGCTCCAGCCCGACGAGGTCCCCCTGGCCGAAGCCCTGCAGATGGCCGTTCACGTCCTCGAACGGATGGCCGAGCGGGCCGGGGCGGCTTCGGAAGTCTGGACGGCCCGGTCGGAGGCCTGGGTCCGGCTCTTGGTCGACCTCATGCCGTGGGTCGTCTGGGGCGGTCCGGCGACGCCCGCCTGGTACCGTTGTATCGTGGCGACCCACGTCCTGGACGCCCACCTGGGCGAGCGACTGCTGGAACGCCTCTACGAGACGGCCCGCCAGTCGGCCGACGAGGCGATCCGCTTGCTGGCCCGGGGGGCCATCGACTTTTTCCGATTTCGGAAGGCCGGGCATTCGATGTAGGCGTTCGGTCCTCTCAACGCCGGACACCGAATACCGGACGACCGGATCATAGGAGTTTCCGATGGCGGTCCTGGAGGTGCGTTCCCTGAGTTTCGACACTCTGCAGATTCCCCGCTCCCTGGTCGAGACGATGGAGGCCCATGCGGCCGAGGACTACCCTTACGAGGCTTGCGGTCTCCTCGTCGGTTACCCTGACGGGCGAGTCGTCGAGATCTACCGGACCCCGAACGTCGAGCCGACCCGACGGCACGACCGCTACGTGATCGACCCCTTGACGTACCGACGGGTCGAGCGGTCGGCCGACGAGCGGGGCCTTCGCATCTTAGCCGTCTATCACTCGCATCCCGACCATCCGGCCCGGCCGTCGGAGACGGACCGCCAGCGGGCGTGGCCGGACTTTGTCTACATCGTCCTGCGGGTCACGGCCCGGGGCGTCGAGGAGTGGACCGCCTGGCGGCTGGACGAGACGGGCCAGTTCGTGCCTTTCCCCTGCCGGGTCGAAGCGTGACTCCGTGGGTACGGGATGCGAGATTGAGGAATGAGGAATGAGGAATGGGGAATGGGGAAGGTTAATGGTCTCGGAACGCCGGGCGTCATCCCGGCGTTCCCCTGCCCCGGCGCCGCCCGTCATGGCGGCGTCCATTCCATCCCAACGCCAGCAGTCATGCGGCGTCATCCTCAGGAGCCGGCCGGGATGGCGGCGTCAGTCTCGCATTGATCACTACCGGTACTAAAAGCGGTCTCCTACCAGAGCCGTTCGGCTCATAAGAGCGTATTTCAAAATCTTCATTCCACCGCTGAGACGCCGAGAAGGCAGAGGAAAAATCGAAGAAAACCCTCCTCATTCCTCATTCTTCATTCCTCATTCCTCCCTCTGCGTCCTCTGCGCCTCGGCGGTGAGTTTTAAAACAGGCCCGTAAGAATCTGGACGAATTCGGCCTTCCCGGTCCTTCGAGAAAAACGAATGGCGAACAGGGGAAGTACAATTCCCCGTCGGCCACTCGCCGTTCGCCTTTCGCGACTCGCTATGCTTCCCGGGCGGCCGTCGTCGGCCAGTCGGGATGCTCGGCCAGGAAGTGGGGGTCCAAGACGTAGAGGGCCTGGGTCGCCGCCGACAGCTCCAGGCTTTCCATCTTACGGAGGAGCTCGACGACCTGGATGCGGAGCCGCTCGATGTCGCCCTCGGCGTCGACGCCGACCATCTCCCGGAGCCGTTCTTCCCGACCCCGGAGCCACTGCCGGATGATCCACGCCCGTTTCGCCCCGTCCCGGGGGTCGATCTCGGTCAGCTCTGCCATTCGGGCGGCCTCCGTCATGACGTGGATGAGGGGATGCTCAAGGTAGCGCCGAATCCGTCGAGGCGGCCGCTCGTTGCTGAAGAAGGCGGCGATGATGGCCGCCTCTTCGGGTCCGATGGCATGAACCGTATTCAGCGTTAGGACGACGGCCGTGGCGTGGGGATGCATGAGCTTCACGATGGACCGGCCCATGTCGGTGAGGGTCCCGTCCCGGTCCATGAAACCGAGGCGGACCAAACGGCGGATCGACTGTACGATTTGGCCCTGGACGTCGCCGTCGCCTTGGAAGACCCGGAGACTCTTGCGGGCCAACTCGAGGGTCCCGTCGATCCCGTACTGGGCGACCAGGGCGGCGACGGCCGCATCGTGGGGCGCAAAGGCCGACTCCAGGGGCTGGGGCCCCAGCCGCAGGGCCTGGATCACGCTTCGGATGTTGGCGGCCGGCAGGGCCACGACGGCGAAGCCGACCTGGTCGTAGCCCCGACGGCCGGCCCGGCCCAGGGCGTGCTGAAGCTCGGACCGATTCCAGAAGGGCGAGACGTCATACAGGACCGTCGTCCGCACGGGGGCGTCGATGCCGTGGGCCAGGCTGGACGTGCAGAAAATGAAGTCCAGCTCGCCCCGCTCCATCAGGGACTCGACGGTCTCCCGGAAGGCGTACCCCAGGCCGGCGTGATGGACGCCGATGCCCCGCCGCAGGAGGTGGGCCAGGGGATGCTGGGGAAGCCCCTCGGCGCGCTCGTCCTTCGGCGGCAGAAAATGGGCCGCCTCATGCGCCATGACCATGGCGTCGTCCCGACGCCCGACGAAGATCAGGGCCGGCGTCATCGACCACTGTTTGAGGGTCTGGAGGAGTTCCCGGAGGCCCGGATGACGGCCCCGCGGATAGAGACCCAACTCCGGACCCTCCTCCATCCACGTGAGAAACTCCAGGGGAACGGGCCGTTCGGGCCGGGTCGCGATGAGCACCCGGCGGCCCAGGCTCCGGAGCCAGGCGGCGATCTCCTCGGCGTTGGGGATCGTCGCCGAAAGGAGGATCAGGCGGGTCTCCAGGGGCGCCAGCAGGATGCTCTCCTCCCAGGCGCTCCCCCGTTCGACGTCCCCGATGTAGTGGGCCTCGTCCAGGACCAGGAGCTGGAATCGGGCCCCGTCCAGGAGGAGGTTCCGCACGATCTCGGTCGTCCCGACGATGAGGGGTGCCGTGGCGTTTTCTCGGTACTCGCCCGTCAGGACGCCGACCTGCTCCCAGCCGAACTTCTCCCGGAAGGCCCGAAGCTTCTGGTACGACAGGGCCCGCAGGGGCGTCGCATAAAAGGCCCGGCCGCCCTGCCGAAGGACTTCTTCCATGGCCTGCTCGGCGATCCAGGTCTTCCCGGAACCCGTCGGGGCCGTGACCAGAACGTCCAGGCCCTGCCGGAAGGCCTTGACGGCCTCGACTTGGAAGGGGTCCGGCCGGAAAGGCTCGGGCGGGACCGGGACCAGATTCCGCTGGATCAGTTCCCGAAGTCGCCGACGCCGCTCCTGCCGAGCCGTCCGGTACTCCTGGGTCCACCGCTGAAGGGTCGCCCGTAAGTCCCGATCCTCGACGAGGCTCTCGTAAATATGCGGGACGACCGTCCGCCGCAGGAGTTTCGCCTCGACGAGCCGGCGCAAGACGGCCGGGTCCCGGCTGATTTCCTCGACGTGCTTGAAGTGGCGCAGGCGGTGGATGAAACGGGGGAGCGAGACGACGTCCAGGACCCGAGCCAGCTCCTCGGCCGAAACCATGCGTTGCCGTCGGCCCGACCGCAGGCTAACCCCCAGCTCGCCGAGGAGCGCTTCGAGCTTCCGTTGATGGACCCGGCCCGTCGGTTCGTTCAGACACCGCAGGACCCATTCCAGCGAGAGCCAGCCCCGGGAATGGGACGAGACGGCGGCGACGGCCGTCTGGAGCTGGGGGTGCTCCCGGGCCCAGGCCCACAGGATGGGGTTCCCCAAGCGGCTGAGGCTCTCGACGAGCCAGGCCTGCCACTCGGGCGGGATCGGCTGGTCCGGCCGGTGGAGGAACCACAGGACCTCGTCCTGGCGGATCTTGATGGGGACCTCGGGTTGAAACGTCCGGCGAATCAGGTCCGGCAAGGTCCCCAGCAGGACGTCCCGGACGTCTTCCCGAAGGTCCAGGAGACGCTTCAGGTCTTCCAGGGCGGCCGGATTCCACACGGGCCGGCCCTCGAGCCATTCGGCCAGGGCCGACCGCAGGGCCGCCGAGACGGGCTCTTCGAAGAGCACGTCCCGCCAGAGGGCGAGTCGCTTCCGGGCCGGGGCCGACAGCTTCCCGTAGAGCTCCCGGAAGGCCTCTGGCAGGGCTTGGAAGGCCCGCTCCAGGAGCTTTCGGGAGACGACCCGCCGGGGGGCCGCCTCGATGAGACGCCAGGCCTGGGCCGGCGTCAGGTCGTATCGCTCGAGCCAGACCTCCAGGAGGCGGGGACTGTGCTCGACCAACCATTCAAAGGTCGCCTCATCGCCCGGCAGGAGGTCCGGCACGGCTTCGAAGAGCTTCCGAAGGACGTCGGTCCGGACCTGGTCTCCCAAACGCTCCAGGAGCTCGGTCCGGACGTGCGGGAAGGCCGCCAGGAGCTCGGGGAGCTGGCGGACGGCCGTAGCCAAATCTTCCCGCAGGGTCTGAAGCCAGCCGTGGAGGGCTTTTCGCCAGTCTTGGGTTGATAACCTTGTTTCAGTCATCTCCGTTCACGGGGCTGGAGCCCAGGAGGATCGGGAACTGCGAGCTCACAGGGCCGTTCGGAGGCCTTTGCCCTGCAAGTCCCTCTTCAAGGGAATATAGGCCTCTCCACCTCCTCAGGCCGTCCGACCTTACCGACGGGAGCCCCGCCTCATGAGTCACCGGCCCCTCAGAATGCGGCACAAAATAGCCCCTCCCGGAGAGAGGTCGGGGGTAGGGGTCCTCACCCTGCCCTCTCCTCCCCGAGGGAGAAAGTCCTGTTGAGGCCCTTAGAAACGCCGTCCGTCCAACGGCGGCGAGTTTCCGAACCTGCGGAGGGGTCAGGGCTTGGGCTTTTCCCGGATCACGAACCAGGCCCGCCGATTGAAGCGACGGGTGATCTCCTGGGCGTTGTCGTACTTGGGCTGGGTCTCCCCGTAGCTGACGGTCTCGATGCGGGCGGCGTCGATGCCCTTCGAGACCAAGTACTCCTTGACGGCCTCGGCCCGATGGAACCCCAGGGCCATGTTGTATTCATCCGTCCCGATATAACACGTGTGGCCCTCGACGACGATGTTCACGTCCGGGTGGTCCTTCAGGTACTGAGCCAACTTGTCCAGCTTCTCGACCTCCGTGGGCCGGATTTCGTAACGGTCGAAATCAAAGTAAACCTCCGCCAGGGCCGGCGCCGGGGGTACCACGACGGGCGGGGGCGGGGGTGGCGGCGCAGGCGGCGGGGGCGGCGGGGGTGGCGGTGGAGGTGGAGCCGCTACCTTCGGCTGAGGCCAATAGCCCAAGACGACGGTCCCGCCGTCGGGATGCTGACTCAGGTCACTCCCCGCTTGAACATTCCGACGATAGGCCGCCGTGACGTTCCAATTGTCAGTGATGAACCACCGGAGGCCGACGCCCAGGTCCGTATAGTCGTCAATCTGGCCGCCGGACTGGACGACGCCGCCCGAGACCTCGGCCACGAGCTGAAGCCGGGTCTTATACGGCACGGCCAAGCCGGCCCCGTACACGAACTGATTGCCGACCCGATGGGCCTCCGGCTTCCCGGCCAGCAGAAAGCCGGCATTCCCAAACAGGCCGACCGTGTCCTGGACGTTGAACTCCAGCAGGCCCCGCACGTCCAGGTCGACCTTTCCGGTCCCGACGCCGTCTGAGGCCGAGGCCGCCGGGATCTTGACCCGGGCCAGGACGCCGAGGCCGACGGGCTGTTGACGAACGTCCAGGACCCGAAGCTTCAGGCCCGCCCACAGGTCGCCGAGGCCGCTGAACCAGGTATTCCGGGAGATGAACTGCGTATTGAAGAAGCCTGTCGCCCCACCCTTGGGGTCGACGTCGTACTGGGTCAGGACGTCCCAGGCGGCCTGGACCTGAAGCCAATCGGTGATGCCGAAGCCGAGGCCCACTCGATAATGGCTCTCATCCGCATCTAAGGGGTCTCGGTCCAGGTTGTCGTGGGCGACCCCAAACCAGAGGCGACCCTTCGAGACCGTCTGGCTGGATATCACGTGAAAGATGCCGCTGTCGCCTTCCGAGCTATTGCCCGTCCGGACTTGAGCGTACGACCCAGCGGCCATGCCCACCAACAGGGCCACCATGAATCCAGTTCCACATCGAAGTCCAGTACCCGTTCGTCGCATCCCCGACCTCCAAATCTATAGAAGTTTAACAGAGCCGTTCGGGAGGTGAGAAGTGCGATGGCAAGCGGAAAGGGCACCTCCACGAAAGCACGATGCTTCAAGCATTCGGCAGTTGGGCAGGTGGGCAGATGGGCAGGTCGGGAGACTGGCGTCTATCCCCGGAACACCGGCCGTCATGCCGGTGGCCCCCGGTCTTGGCGCCGCCCGTCATGGCGGTGTCATCCTTAATAAGCTTAAAAAATCGAGATCGCCGGGCTACCGCTTTCCCGGATGGGAACTGCATTTCTCCCAACCGGACGGCTCTGTTAACAAAGAACTCATCTGGCTCTGTTGATATCCTCTTCAGGCTTCTGGAGAGGCCCGGAGGCCCTGGGCCCGCCGAAGAGAGCCCAAAAATTTCAGGCGGTCGCTGTCGTAGGCCCGCCCCAGCCGGAGGGCCGGGCGCTGGGACCGGGTGAACCGGCTCCGGTAGGGGGGCAGGCCCGCCGAGGCCACTTTTGAGACGATGGCTCCAGGATGGCAACAGAGCCAACTCATCTCAAAACCCTCTCCCTGGGGGAGAGGGTAGGGTGAGGGCCTTGATCCAGAGCTTCTCTCTCACTGAGATCAGGGACTTTTGAGACGAGTTCAAAGCCGTTCGGTTCGTGAGAATGGCGTCGGAACAAACTTTCCCAACGCCCGGGAAGCCCGATGTTTCAAAGGGGCGGAGTGACAAGCCAGGGCGATGTATGGTTCATAGCCGCATGGTCTCATAGCTCATAGCTCATGGCTCATAGTCCCGTGAGCCATCAGCTATGAGCCATGAGCCAATCAGGCCGAATCCATGCGGGTTTTCACGAACCGAACGGCTCTGCTAAGGACGACACCGATTCATGGCCGGGTCTCCGGGGGCTTCGGGATCGAGACAGTGTATGCCTTTTCCAGCAGGGGTTCAACGGGCCGAAGAGCTGGGCACCGCCGACTCCCCGACCGTCTGGAACTGAACGTGGGACACGTCAGTCACCCGCTTCGATGCGTCCAGGATCTCCAGCGAGACCAGGTTCCCCTGCTCGTCGTAGTCGAGGATCACGCCCGGCTTGTCCTCATCGCTCTCGGCGACCGGCCGGTCCTCCCGGAAAATCACGCTGAGCGTGTCGGTCCTGGGGTCGTAGATGACCTTCATGACGACTCCTTCCAGTATTTGGCCACCTTGCTCGTGCGGTAGACCGTGACGACCTCCGCCGGACGGCGGTCGACGTCCACGACCACCCGCACGAGGTAGACCCGGCCCCCCGACCGCACCCGAGACTGAAACACCGCGCGACCCGGCCGGAGTTCGATGACCTGCTCCGGTACCGTCAGGACCCGTCGGACGAGGGCCGGACGAAGGCCCCGGCGCCGCATCTGAAATTTAGCGTGAGGCGTCAACACGTAATCCGAATGACCTCGGCCCGTGCCTGAACCGGTCCGGCGGCTCGCCTCAGGGCCGGGTCTCCGGGGGTTTTGGGATCGAGACAGTGTACTCCTTCTCCAGTAGGGGCTCAACGGGCCGACCGACTTCGACGATCCGCACCCGGATGTGGATAGACGTCAGGTCCGGCGGCATGCGCCACTCGACCTGCCCGATGGGGATCGACTGATTCGGGGGGACACCGGGGCGGACCCGAAATTGGACCGATACCTGTCGGTCTTGCGTGTTCCACCGCCAGTCCATAAGGTCCGGGGCGCCGCCGCCCGGCGGGGGCTCGACCGTGACCGAGCCCGTCGCCGGTGGGGTCGATTCGACGATGACCTCCACGGGCCGGTCCTTCGGCACACCGGTCACCCACATGCGAAGTTGCACCCGACCGGGTTCGGGGACCTGACTGCTCCACAGGAAGCCGACGGCTTGGACGGGCTGGACCGGGGTCGTCGGACCTGCAGGCCCCGGTGAAGGCGTTTCAGACGGCTTCGTCGGCGACACCTCTGGGGGCTTCTCGGAAGACGTCGGTGGAGACGGCTGGGCCGGAGATGTCCCGGGGGGCTTTTCAGAAGGCGGCGAAGGTGGCTTCTCGGGCGGCTTTTCCCCAGGCGGTTTCGTCTCCGGCGGCGGTTGGAAGACCGTGTACGGCGGGGGCTCCCGGAGACGGGGCTGGTCGGCCGTCCCGACCCAGAGAGGCTTCAGGTCTTCCTCGGTGATAGCCGGCATGCGGATGATGTGGGGCGTGATCGTGAAGACGACGTCCGTCTGCTCGATGCTCCGTTCGTTGGCGGCGAACAGGTCTCGTAGGAAGGGAAGATTCTGAATCCCGGGCAGACCCCGCAAGGCCCGGCGCTCGTCCTGCCGAAGAAGACCCGCCAGGAGATTCGTCTCCCCGTCCTTTAATCGGATGGTCGTGTTGACGACCCGACTCCCTAAGGTCGGCGGTTCATTGATCTGACGGCCCGGGGCGGCGATGGATGTCAGCTCAAACTTTAAGTCCAGCGTGACTTCCCGGTTGTGGTGAATCCGGGGCTTGACGTCGATATTGATCCCGACGTCCACGAGCTGAAAGCTCGTGATGGGGACGATGACGCCCCCGGTCGGCGGGGGCTGGCCCGGCTGAGGCGTGATGCCCGTGAAGGTCGTCGTCGGGATGGGGACTCGGTTGCCTAAGCGGACGGTCATGGCCTGGCCGTCGGCGGCCCGGACCTGCGGCCGGGCCAAGACGCGGGTGCTGGCGTCCGTGACGAGGGCCCGATAGACGATCGACGGGAAAGTAAAGGCCCAGGCGGCCGCGTCGATGGCCCGGAACTGATGGCCGAAGATGACACCCGGTCCCTGGCCGATGTCCAGCGTCTGCGTGACGGCGATCTCGGGGACGATGTCGATCCCATAGCGGGCCGCCGTTTGACGACTGACCTCCAGGATCTCGACGTCCAGGATGACTTCCGCCCGGGCCTTGTCGTTGAGACGGATGATCCGTTCGGCCAGGGCGACCTTCTCGGGCGTGTCCTTGACGGTGATGGCGTAAAGCTGGGTATTGGGGACGATCTGTTGGATGCCGGCGATGACCCGCAGAAGGTTGACCGTCTCGTTCAGGTCGGCGTTCGATAGATAGAACGTCCGGACGACCAACTCTTCGTGCTGGCGGCGCTTCTGGGGATTGTCGGGGATGACCATGATGGTGTTTTCGCTGACGATCTTGTAGAACAGGCCGTTGGCGGCCAGGATCTGTTGGAGGGCCTCCTGGAAGGTGACGCCGTGGAGTTCGACGCTGTATCGAGTATCCTGAAAGTCTTTGTCGTAGAGGACATTGAGGCCAAAGCTCTTGCCCATCGAGTCCAGGATCTGCCGGAGGCTCGTGTCGACGTACTTGATGTCGATCAGTTCCTCGCTGTGCAAGATCTTGGGTAAGACGGCGGCCCGGGCGATCTTCTCCTTGGCCCGCTCGATCTCCATAGCCGCCTCGGCCCGCTGTTCCTTCAGGCGTTGAAGCTTCAGGATCGCCGCCTCCAGACGGGCGGCGGCCAACTGATGGGTCGGGTCCGACTGGACGGCCAGTTGGTACTCCAGGATGGCCTGTTCCAGGGTCGGGATGTCGTCGGGATTCTTCTCGACGAGGGCCTCGGCCCGCTGAAAGTGGAATTCGGCGGCCGCCAGACGCATCCGACGGCAGGTCGCCTGATACTTGATGTTATCGGGGTCCCGCCGGAGGGCTTCGAAGCAGTGCTGGAGCGCCCGGTCCCAGTCGCCCGCCCGGGCGGCCTTCTCGGCCCGCCCCATGTAACGAGCGGCGGCGCACCCGTAGGCCAGGACGACACCGGTCAGTCCCATGGTGATCAGCCAGAACCGCCTGGGGAACATCATGCCGTTTCGCTCCCCTTGGGGGAATCCGTATGCCCGGTCACGAGGACTTCGGAGGGAAGGCAAGGGTCTTCTGATGAGACCCGTCGATCGTCTCTAAGAGGACCAAGTCCGGCTGAATGCGGACGACCCGGGCCCCGGGCCCGAAGGTCTGACCCGGCAGGACGATCCACACCTCCCGCCCGTTCGTGAGAATGGCGTACACCGGTTCGCCACTTTGCGCATGGATCATACCGATCAGGCGAATGGATTCCAGCGGGGAGGGCGGCGGCGGTGGGTTGGACGGCTTGGGCGTCTCATTGACCCGGACCGTCACGACCGGCGGCATCGTGTCGGACGGCTTGGAAGCCGCCAGCAAGGGAGGACTACCGACCCCGGCCGCCGAATACAGGAAGAGATTCCGACGGACCGGCCCGTCTTGGAGTCCAGACCGATCTTCCGGAAGGGCCAGGTCCCACCAAGCCGCCTGCCGGATGTCCGACGGCAGGGTATACCTCGCCGGCGATGGATGAGTCGGAAGCCGGACGACCGGTCCGATCACCCGGACCCAGCCATAAGCGGCCATCCCGCCCATGGCGAGGCCCACGACGGCCAGCCAACCGAAACGGTGGCGGACTGAAGCATTCGGCATATCATCTGCCAGTGGGCCTAAGTACGGTGTTGGGTCTGAGGTGCTGGATATTCGGTGTCGGGCTTGTACCCAACACCCAGCACCTCAGACCCGTGACGTAGCTTATCGGAAGCCGCCAGCAAAGTCGATACCCCCTCACCATAGAGACCCGACCCGGCCAGACGGCGTTCAGCTCGACGACCCCAGAGCCCCAGCACTCAAGGGCCTATTCATACCGGAGGGCCTCGACGGGGTCCAGCCGGCTGGCCCGGACGGCCGGATACATCCCGGCGGCCACGCCCGTCAGGACGGCCATGACGACGCCGGTCCCGAAGGGCTGGAGCGTGAAGGCCACCGGTAAACCGGCCTGCCGCATCAGGAGCATGACCCCCACGCTCAGGCCGATCCCCAGGAGGCCGCCCAGGAGCGTCAGGCTCAGCGTCTCCAGGAGAAACTGGACGGCGATGTCCCGGGGCCGGGCCCCCAGGGCCTTCCGGAGGCCGATCTCCCGCGTCCGCTCCGTGACGGCCACGACCATCACGGCCGTGATCCCGATCCCCCCGACCAGCAGGGCAACCGACGAGATCAAAAACGACGTCAACCGGATGACCGCCTCGATGTTCTGCCAGAACTCCAGGTACGCCCGCTGGGTGATGATCTCGAAGTCGTCCGGCTGGTCCGGCCGGAGCCGGTGCCGCCACCGCATGATGGCCGTGATCTGGTCGATGGCCGTCCAGACGACCCGCTCGGACCGGGCCAGGGTCGCCACGGCGGCGAACTCTTCCCACCGGGGCGAGTACCGCCGGTAGACGGTGTATGGAATGAATACAAACTGGTTGGGATTAAAATCCAAGACCTGAGGGAGCCGACCCAGGACGCCCACGACCTGAAAGGGAATCCCGTCCAGTCGGACCGTCCGACCCAGGGGCGACGTATCGGGAAACAGGGCCGCCTTGGTCACCTGACCGATGAGGACGACCCGGCGGCCCGCCCGGACCTCCTCGGCCGTAAAGGCCCGGCCCTCGGCCAGATTCAACTGGAGGAGCTCCAAGATCCGCTCGTCGACGCCCCGGAGGAGCATGGGCGCCGTCTTTTGAGTCCCGTAGCTGACGATGACCGTGACGGGTATGGGCTGGATGCCCAGATAAATGCCCGTCGATTCCACAGCGCTGGCGTGCCGCTGGATGGCCGCCGCGTCCCGAAGCGTCAGGTAAGGCCGCCGTTGAACTTCCAGCCAGTACTTTTCGTTGAAGGCCTTCGCCGGGCTGAGGCGGTGGACCAGGACCGAACGAGGGCTAAAGAGGCTGGCCCCCGAGTTGATGACCCGGGCGACGCCCTCGACGAAGGCCGAGACGCCGACCAGGGCCAGGATGCCGACGGCCACGGCCAGCAGGCTCAGGGCCGTCTGGAGGGGATGGGCCGACAGCCGGTCGACCGCCATCCGCAGGGCATCTCGCCAGTTCATCACGCCGTCTCCCGATAGGTCTCAGGGGCCGGGTTTCTGGAGGACCCGACGCCGAGTCTCCTCACCCGTGCTCGTAATGGAGCGCCTGAACGGGGTCCAGGCGGGCCGCCCGCCGGGCCGGGTAGTAACCGAACAGGACGCCGGCGATGCCCGTCAGCGCCAGGCCCAGGCCCGCCACCCAGAAGGGGAACGTCCAGGGCAGGCTCAGGAGGCTCGAGACCAGATACGATATCCCGAGACCCACCCCGACGCCGGCGAGGCCGCCCAACGAGGCCAAGAGGACGGATTCCCAGAGGAACTGGGCGGCGATGGCCGATGGATGCGCCCCGACGGCCTTCCGGATGCCGATCTCCTGCGTCCGCTCGGCGACGGCCATCAACAAGATGTTCATCAGGACGATCCCCCCGACGAGGACCCCCAGGCCCACGACCCCGATCAGGGCCAGGGACAGCGCCTGCGTGGCATTCCGCAGGACTTCCAGAAAGCCCTCCGTCGTCATCAAGCCGAAATTGTCCTCCTGCGAGGGCCGGAGCCGCCGCTTCAGCCGAAGCCAGAAGCGGACTTCCTCCATGAGGTCGTTTTCCCGACCCGGCTTGGGTCGCAAGATGACATAATCGACGTCCGGTCGGACCCCCCGCCAGGCCTGGAGGGGGACCCACACGACGGTGTCCAGGTCGCTCCCCAACAGGGTCCCCCGCTCCCGGATGACCCCGACGACCCGGTAGGCCTGCCCGCCGATCCAGACCCACTGGCGAAGGGGATCCCGACCCTGAAAGAGCTCCCGGTAGACGCCCCACCCCAGGACGACGACCCGGCGTCGGTGGGCGTCCTCATCCGGCGTGAAATGACGGCCTAAGTAGAGGGGGAGATTCTCGACGGCCAGATAGTCGGCCGACCGACCCTGGACGGCCGCCCGGACCGAGCGGCCCTGGAACGTGACGTCCACCGGGTCATAGGTCGCCGGGACGACGGCCTCGGCCCACCGGAGTTGCCGCCGCAGGAATTCGACCTCGGCCGCCGAGATGGGCGGATAGTTCTCGTACTTGCGGAGGTCCGTCGCCCGTACGATGGGCGGCCGGCGGGTCAGGTACAGGATGTCGGCCCCCTGACTGGAAAAGAGCTCCCGGACCTTGGCCTGGAGGCTCTGCATGACGACGACGAGGACGATCAGGGCCAAGACGGCCGTCATATTCGTGATGACGATGAAGGCCGTCCGCAAGGGATACTGCCGGATGACGCGCAGGGCGATGCGAAGCGTTTCCCGTCCCATCCCTCCGTGCCTCCCTATATCCTGGGTCCCTCACAGGTCCCCCGCCGGGATGTCCCCGACGATCCGACCGTCCCGCATGAGGACGACCCGCTGGCAGTACTTGGCGACGTCCCGCTCGTGGGTCACGACGACGATCGTCTGCCCCTGCCGCCAGAGATCTTGCAAGATCCGCATGACCTCGTCACTTGAACGGGAATCCAGGTTCCCCGTCGGCTCGTCGGCCAGGATGACCGAGGGGCGGTTGACCAGGGCCCGGGCGATGGCGACCCGCTGGCGCTCGCCGCCCGACAGCTCCGACGGCCGATGCCGGGCCCGATGGGTCAGGTTCACCATCGCCAGGGCCTCCATCGCCCGCCGCCGACGCTCCTCCGGCGGGACCCGGGCATACACTAAGGGGAGTTCGACGTTCTCCAGGGCCGTCGCCCGGGGCAGAAGATGGAACGCCTGGAACACGAAGCCGACCTCCCGGTTCCGGATGCGGGCCAGCTCGTCTTCGTCGAGGTCCTCGACGGGCCGGCCCCGCAGGAAGTATCGCCCCCGCGTCGGGCGGTCCAGACACCCGATGATATGGAGCAGGGTACTCTTGCCCGACCCCGAGGGCCCCATGACGGCGACCATCTCGCCGGTCCGGATGACCAAGTCGACCCCGTCTAAGGCGACGACCTGGTCGGCCGAGCCGGACCCGTAGATGCGGACCACGCCGTCTAAACGAATGAGGGGCTCGGCGTCGGACGGCGAGACGGCCGACCCGGGGCTATCGGCGTTCGGATGGAACTCGGACACGGTCTCCGTCCTTGAGCGTCCGTAAGACTTGATAGGGCCCGACGACGACCCGCTCCCCCGGCCGCAGGCCCGACCGGACTTCCAGGTCAAACTCCCCCATGATGCCGACCTCGACGGGGCGGAAACGGACCCGGTCGCCCTCCAGGACGAACACGCCGGCGACGTCGGCCTCCCGGCGGCCATGGGGATTGTCCCCGGGGGCCGGTCGGTGGACGAGGGCCTGAATGGGGATGCTCAGGACCTGCTTTTTCTCGGCCGTCACGATCTCGGCATGGACCGTGAACCCGGGCCGGACCTCGGGGAGGGTCTCCCGAAGCTCGACCTCGACGGGAAAGAGGTTCTCCCGAGCCGTCTGACCCAGTTGCTGGGTGGTCGTCTCGCTCAGGGGCTGGTACCCGACGAGGGTCACGTGGCCCCAGAACTCCCGGTCCGGCAGGGCGTCGATGGTGACCCGGACGGGCTGGCCGACGCGCACCTGGACGATGTCGTTCTCATCGACCTCCAGACGGACCTTCCAACGGGTCAGGTCGGCGACCTTCACGAGGGGCCGCTCGCCCCCGATGCCGGCGATGCTCACGACGACCGTCTCGCCCTCCTCGACGTATGTCCCGATGACCCAACCGTCGATGGGGGACGTGATGCGGACCTGCTCGTAGTCGTGGCGGAGCCGCTCCAACTGAGCCTCCAGCTCTCGCAAGCGTTGCTGAGCGACGGCATACTCCCGCTGTCGGATTTCCCACTCCGTCTGGGCCTTCTCCAGGGCCTCCTTCGTCAACAGCCCCTGGCCGAAGAGCTCCCGGGCCCGGTCCCAGTTCCGCCGGACCTGGTCCAGGGTCAGACGGGCCGATTCGACCTGCTGGCGGGCCGCCTGCAGAGAAGCCTGCAGGCTGTCCAACTGCGTGCGTAGGGGGACGGGGTCGATCTCGACGAGGACCTGACCTCTCTGGACCCGGTCGCCCTCCCGGACGGCGACCCGCCAGACCCGACCGTTGATCTGGCTACTGACGGAGACTTCCGTCCAGGGTCGGATCTTGCCCGACGCCGCTACGACCTGCCGCAGGTCCTGGACCGTCGAGGGGGCGACCTCGACCGTGAGGGCCCGACCCCGAGAGCGGGCCCCCTGCCAGAGGCCGATTAAGACGAGAAGGACGATACCGACGACCGTCCACCTGAGGACCCGGTGCCTTCCCCGACCCATGCCGTCAACTCCTCACTGCGTGTTTAGCCCTTGACAGAGCCGTCCGGTTCGTGAGAAGGGCGTCCCAACGGCCCTTTCCAGCACCCCCGGGAAGCACGATGTTTCAAAGGGACGGAGGGATGGACCATAGACCGGCTTGGGCCCAGGGGTCCATGGTCCGTGGTCTGGGGGCCGATATCGAGGGTCCGATCCCGGTCTCGTCGGATTTATGAGACTGGTTCGATGGAAGGATGATCCCGACCGGCCCATCGGCCCAAGACCGTTGCTGGTCACTTCGTTACTCCGTTCCTTCAAAAAATCGTCTCCCCGAAGGGTCGGAAAAGCCGATCCCACCGGGATTCTCACGGACCGAACGGCTCCCTCGACGAAGGCATACGACCCACTTCAGGATCCAAGGAGATTTGAAAAACGGACCAAGCCAAGATATAGTCTAAATCTCAAGGGCCACCCTATCAATCGGACCGAAGCGGACCTATAAAAAGGGCAGAGGGCAAAGGCTCTTTGCGCTCTGCTCACGCTCGTCAGCGGAGTCGGGTCATGGGTGTCTCGGAAGGTCTTGGGCTGACAAGGCTTGGGATGGACGTCGGGCCGACTCCGGCAGGGCTCGGCTGGCCCGGCTGGGTCGGACCGGTCCTGGTGGGCCTCCTGGGGAGTCTGGTCCTGGGTCTCCTGGGGGTGCTTCTCTGGATGCGGGCCCGTGGCCGGCGGGTTCGGCAATCTTTGGAATGGTACGCCCGGACCCTCGACGGCCTTTTGGAAGCTTCTACGCCGGAGTACAGTCACCGGCCCTTGAAGGAGCGGTTGGCCTCCCTGTGCCGCCTGCTGGGTGAGTCCATGCGGGTGCAGGGCCTGGGTCTGCTCTTCTACGATGCCTATCAGGAGCGGGTGGAAGGCCTCCGGATCGACGCCGAGGCCCGACTCGTCGAGGTCCAGTACACGGGCCGGGAGACGGCGATGGCCCTCTTGGAAGCGCTCCGAAATGAAAAAATGCCTGGCGACCTCTGGGAATCGATCCCGCCGGGCCCGCATCGGCTGACACTACCCCTCCAATACGGTACGGACCTGCTGGGCATCCTGTGGGTCGTCTTTCCGGATGCCGACGCCCTGCGGGCCTCGGAGAAGGCCCTGCGGGTCTTGGCCCACGCCTTTACGCTGGAGCTTAAGAACCGCCTCCTTTACGAGCAGGCCGTGCGAGACAGCCTGACGGGCCTGTATACCCGGGCCTACCTGGCCCGCCGCCTCCATGAAGAGATGTCCCACTACCGCCGGTATCAGCGGCCCTTCAGCCTCATCATGTTGGACCTGGACCACTTCAAGGAGATCAACGATACGATGGGTCACCTCGTGGGGGACCGGGTCCTCCAGATGGTCGCCCAGGCGATTCGGAAAGTCCTGCGGGAAGGCGACGTACCGGCTCGGTACGGGGGTGACGAATTCCTGGTCTTGCTCCCCGGGGCGGCCACGGCGGACGCCCAGAAGGTCGCCCAGCGACTCCAGAATGCCATCCAGGCTATCACCGTATCCGGTATGGGCCCCCTTCGGGAAAGCGTGCAGTGCACGATAAGCGTCCTGGGCGATCACTTCCTGAGCCTTACGCAACAGCCCCAGGAGTTGGTCCAGCTCGTGGACCTGGCCCTCCTGAAGGCCAAGCAGACGACCCGGGGCGGCATCTGGGTCGCCGAGTCGCCGAGCCAGCTGAGTTGGAAGGAGGTGACCTGGCCTGTCGGGTGGGCCTGAGGGGGGACCCGGAGCCCCATTCCTGTCCCAGCGGAGTCACGCAGATAGACCCCGGACCGCCGGACCGTTCGCTCCTCGTCGGCTGGCGGTATGATATAATCGAGACGCCCGGGCGGGGTTCCGACGGCCGTCGTATGGCCCTTCGGGCGCGTCGGAACCCGTCCCGGCGCAGGATGGAGGACGCCCTATGGTCGGTTTGGTCGTCGTGACCCATGGGGCCCTCGGCGAGGCCTTGGTCGAGACCGCCGAGACGATCATGGGCCGCAAGATTCCCCAGGTGGCGCTGGTATCGGTCCACTGGCAAGCGCCGGTCAGCGAGATTCAGCGAGCCGTGCGGGATGCGATCCGTCGGGTCATGACGCCGGCGGGGGTCATCATCGTGACGGACATGTTCGGGGGGACGCCGTCGAATATCAGCCTCAGCTTTCTCGGGGAGGGCCCCATCGCCGTCCTGACGGGCGTCAACCTGCCGATGCTGATGGTTTACTGGAACTATTGTGAAACGATGGACTATCAGACCCTGGCTCGGCACATGAAAAATCGGGCCATCGCTTCCATCGTCTGCTCCCTGGACGTGATGCCCGAGGTCCACGCCCTGGAGAAAGAACGTCGGCTATGAAGGAAATCGAGGTCCGAGTCGTCAACCTACGGGGGCTTCATGCACGGGCGGCGGCCCGACTGGTCCAGACGGCCAATCACTTCCAGTCTCAGATCATCTTGGTGAGGGACAACATGCAGAGCGACGCCAAGAGCATCTTGGGCGTCCTCTTACTGGCGGCCCCGCAGGGGACCCGCCTCCGGGTCCGGGTCTCCGGCCCCGATGAGGACCAGGCCGTGGAAGCGATTCGACGCCTGTTTGAATCCGGCTTTGAGGAGACCGACGAGGGCCAGGTACGATGACCCGCATCCTTCGAGGCGTGGCGATTTCACCCGGCGTGGGACGGGGCAAGGCCGTCCTGCTGGCCGCTCAAGTCGTGGCCGTCCCCTTGAAACTGAGTCAGGAAGACGTTCAAGAAGAGATCCGCCGTTTCCAGCAGGCCCTGGCTCAATCCAAGAAGCAGTTGAAAGAGATTCGGGACCACTTGGCCCGTATGTTGGGCAAGGGCCATGCGCTCATCTTGGACGCCCAGCTTCACCTCTTGGAGGACCCGGCCATCGTCCGTACGGTCCGGGACCGCATCGCCAGCCAGTACATCAACGCCGAGTGGGCCCTCGAACTCGTCCTGCGGGAACTCCATCAAAAGTTTCAAGCCATCTCGGACACCTACCTCCAAGAGCGTTGGAGCGACGTCCGGGACGTCATCCGCCGCGTCCAGAGCAATCTGATGGGAACCCGCCATCAGCCGGTCCTGGAGCCCGGCGAGGCCGCCGTCTTGGTCGCCGACGAATTGGCCCCCTCGGACGTCATCGAGCTGACCCGCCAGCTTCAGGTCCGAGGCATCGTCCTGACGCAGGCCAGCCCGACTTCCCACGTGGCCATCCTGTCCCGGTCGATGGGGATCCCCGCCGTGGCGTCTATCGAGAACGTCCTGGACCAGGTGACCTCGGGCCAGGAGGTCCTGGTCGACGGCTACGACGGGATCGTCATCGTGGCCCCGACACCCCTGCAGGTCCGGGAGTACGAGGGCAAGCGCCGCTACTTCAAACAGCATCTCCGCCTCCTCGTCGAGGCCAGCCGGGGGCCGGCCCGCACGCTGGACGGCTATCCCGTGTCCCTGATGGCCAACATCGAGTTCGTCGAAGAGTGCCATCGAGCGATCACGTATGGCGCCGAGGGCATCGGCCTGTTTCGGTCCGAGTACCTGTACCTGAAGACGCCGAACCGCCTGCCGACGGAAGAAGAACACTACGAAGTCTACCGCCGGCTCGTCGAGCTGATGAAGCCCCGCCCCGTCGTCGTCCGGACGGCGGACTTGGGCGCCGATAAAGTCCCCGGCGTCTGGCGGGACTTCCACCCCCGGGAACCCAACCCGGCGCTGGGCCTGCGGGCCGTCCGCCTGGCCCTGAAAAAGCAGGAAATCTGGGAAGCCCAGCTGGCCGCCATGCTTCGGGCGGCGGCCCACGGGGACCTGCGCATCCTGGTCCCCTTTGTGGCGACCGTCGAGGAAGTCGTCGAGTTTCTGGACATGCTGGAGGACGTGCGCCAGCGGCTCCGGCGGTCCGGGGCGACCTTCCGGCCGGACCCGCCCGTGGGCATTATGGTCGAGATTCCGTCCATGGCCCGTCTGGTCCGCCATCTGGGGGACCTCGTGCAGTTCATCAGCATCGGGACGAACGACCTCATCCAGTTCATGCTGGCCGTCGACCGGGACCACGAGGGCCTGCGGTATCTTTACAAGCCGTACAACCCGGCCTTTCTGAAGACCCTGGTCGAGGCCATCGAACAGGCCCGCACCGTCGGCTTAGACGTCACCATCTGCGGGGAGATGGCCTGGGACATTCCCTCCGTGCCTCTCCTGGTCGGGATGGGGTGCCCGACCCTCAGCATGGGGCCTCAGTGGATCCCGGCCATTCGCTTCTTTATTCAAGAACTCCGGTACGCCGACGTCCGGAAACTCCTGGAGCGGGCCCTGGAGATGCGCATGGGCATGGAAGTCGAGGAGATGCTCCTCGAGTGGATTCAGCGTCACTTCCCCGAGGGTATCTACCACCCCCTCCTCCGGGCCACGGCGGCCGAAGTCTCCGAGACCGCCTCTGCCCCGGCCTCGGACGGTGAGACCTATGAGTGGGAACGCCATTGAGCTCCACGGGGTCTCCAAGCGCTACGGCCCCTTCCAGGCCCTCTACCCCTTAGACTTGACCGTGCCTTACGGGACCGTCTTTGGATACCTCGGCCCCAACGGGGCCGGCAAGACGACGACGATCCGCATCATGACCGGCCTCCTGCGGCCGACGACGGGCTCGGTCTTCATCGGCGGCCTGGACGTCCACCGTCATCCCCGGGAGGCCCGACGGCTCTTCTCATACATCCCCGACCAGGGGTACCTGTATCCCAAGATGACGGCCCGGGAACTCCTCAGCTTTGTCAGCGCCGTCCAGGACCGGAACTCGCCGGACCCGAAGGCCGTCGAGGCGGCCCTCGACCTCGTCGGCCTCCGGGAGTGGGCCGATGAGCTGATCGAACAGTACTCCTACGGCATGCGCCAGCGCCTGATGTTTGCCATGGCCCACCTGCGGGACACGCCCGTCTGGATCATCGACGAGCCCATCATCGGCCTCGACCCCCTGGCCGTCCGAATGGTCAAGACCTGGGTCCGTCAGAAGGCCGCCCGGGGCCATGCCGTCTTCCTGTCGACCCACTTGTTGAGCATCGCCGAGGAAGTCTGCGACACGGTCGCCGTCCTCCACCAGGGCCGCCTCGTCGCCGTCGGCACGATGGACGACCTGCGTCGGGCGGCCGGTGCCGAAGACCGGGACCTGGAAGAGGTCTTTCTGCGGCTTACGGCAGAGGCCAGGGAGACTGTAGACCATGGACCATAGACCAGGGACCACAGACCATAGACCACGGACTATAGACCTGCCTGAGCGAACCGGGTCGCCTCGTCTTGAGACCACAGACCAGGGACCTGCCCACATATCGCGTTGCCTCTTCTCTCTCCTATGCGGGGTGAAGGATAGGTCCCCGTCTTTCCGGCTTACTCGGCAGGAGGAAGAGGCCGGTCCTGTTTCAAGACAAGGTGACCCCGTTCGCCCGGGTAGGCCTACAGTCCATGGTCTGTGGTCTTATAGCGGCGACCGCCAGACATTCAGACATGAGGCAATGGGATGCGGCCCTCAGAAGTCGTCGAACTCGGTGACGTGCGGTCCCTGGCCCGGGTCATTCGGTGGCTGGACGATGCCCCTGAGGTTGGGCGTGAAGTCCTGAAGCGGGTGTACCACCGAACCGGTCGGGCCTGGGTCATCGGCGTGACAGGACCGGCCGGCGTGGGCAAGAGTAGTCTCATCAATCACTTGATTCGGGCCTTTCGGACCGAGGGCCGGACGGTCGGGGTCGTCGCCGTCGACCCGACGAGCCCTTTCACGGGCGGGGCCATCCTGGGGGACCGGATCCGCATGCAGGACCACGAGGGCGACCCGGGGGTCTTCATCCGGAGCGTGGCCACGCGCGGCCAGATGGGAGGCCTCTCCCGTTCGACCTTTGACATCATCGACCTGATGGACGCTTACGGGATGGACGTCATCCTGGTCGAGACGGTCGGCGTCGGGCAGGACGAGACGGACGTGGCCCGCGTGGCCCATACGGTCCTGCTTGTCCTGATGCCCGGCTTGGGCGACGAGGTCCAGGCCCTCAAGGCGGGCCTGATGGAGATCGCCCACGTCTTCGTGATCAATAAGAAGGACCGGGGCGATGCGGAGCGCATGCGGCAAGAGCTCCGGGGTGTCCTCAGCCTGGCCCCGGAGGCTCGGCCCTGGCGGCCGCCCATCGTCCTGACGGATGCGACCCGGGGGGCGGGTCTCGACGAGTTGGTCCAGGCTTTGCGGGAGCACCGGGCCTTCCTGGAACGGTCGGGCGAGTGGGACCGGCGCCGCCGGCAGTACGCTTTCCTGCGATTGACCGAGGCCGTGCGGACCCTGGTCCTGCAGGGCATCGAAGCCCGTCTGCAGGACCCCCGGGTTCAAGAATGGATTCAGGCCGTCGCCGCCGGGACCCTGGACCCGTACTCGGCGGCGGCGGCCCTGATCGAACGATTCGGAAAATAGGAGCCCAGACGTCCCCGTCTGCACCGCGACGACGAACAGCAGAGCGGTTGCGCCCGGGAGAAGGGTGTCGGGTCGACCTTTTCCATCTGGGTCTTTTTCCCCAGGGAGAAGTTTTTGAGATGGGTTCGTGACTGTTTCACTTTTGGTGGGTAATCGGTCGAGTAGGCGGGACTGGCGCAGTTTTTCCTGGACTCCAACCCTCGGTCGGAGTCCAGGAACCTGGGATGGGCTTTTCCGGCCCGTTCACCCGCCGACTTTAAAACAGTCACATGAGTTCTATGGACTTGACTTTTTTTTTGCAAAGCCTAATATAGTACCATACCTGCTTATGCCGGAGGAACACATGGCACGGGAAAAGGAGATACGTGTTCGAGGTCCATGGCTGGCAGGCGTCTTGGTGGGCTTCCTCTTCTTGGTGGGGCCACCCCTATTTTCATGCTATCAGGAAGCTCCGTAGTTATTTTACTGTCCGCCTCCGTGCAACTTCTATGTGTGGGGGAGCTATTGTCTGCTGACGCGGGAGGGGTTGGACAGCTGTCTTTCATTCCCTAACCCCTATGAGTGTATAGGTCCTGATGGACGGATATATGTCTGCCGCATCCCCGAAGCGATAGCATATGGGGGGCCCTGCCCGCCATGGCCTTGAAAAGCGTTGAGACTCGGGGTGGAGACGGGGTCAAGGGAGGGGAAGGAGGTGTGACGATGCAGACTCGCTTATGGTCCCTTCTTCTACCTCTATTCCTATCGGGGTTCCCCCTGGCGGCTCAGGAGGTCGAGCTGGTCCCTGTCGCTGGCGGGCCGGCCGTGGCCTGGATGAGGGAACCCTTTACCGGTATGGATTTCACGCCCCAAGCAGTGGCCCTCGTCCGGTATCTGCCTTCGGGACCGATCGCTCAGGTCTTCGACCTCACGACGGGGGCCGTGTCGGATTTCATCCGACCGGCTCCGATTCTGGAGAGGGGAGCCCCGGTCCTCCGGTGGGGCCGGGACGGCCGTCGGTACTTGGGCTACCGGGATGGGAGTCGATTTCGCATCCTCCAGGGCGACGCCCGAGGGGAGCGCCTGGCGGACGTGGAGGTAGGCGTAGCGGTGTTGGATTTTGACGTGGACGAGGCGGGACATATATACGTCATCGGTCCGGGTCTCCGGCAGGACGACACGGCCGACAAGCTGGTCCATGCCTTTCGAGGCTCGACCCGCCTGTGGAGTGCCGGGGCCGCCGAGGAATTCGGGCTTTCGTCAGGGCGTGGGATGCACCTGGGCCCTCGGGACTGGTATCACGTCTGGGTCCGGGGCGACCGCATCTATGCGGTCGCGAAGGACCGGTGGGCCGTCTTCAGTTCGGAGGGTGAAGTCTTGGCTCGGGGTCGCTTCCTGTTGAGTTCTCCCGACCACGGTGCCGGGGCCGTCGACTTCATGCCCGGGATAGGGTGGCTTGTCGTCGAAAGAGAATTTGCAGGCGTCCCGGGCGTGTTCCCCGTGCCCCCGTCGCGGTTACTCCTGTACGATGATCAGGGCCGTCGGGTCGGGGAGTGGCCGACTCCGGGCACCGTCCTGAGACTCCGGGATGGGCAGGCGCTGGTGCGGATGCCGGACGGGTGGCGAGTCATGCAGGTCCGGTGGCGCCTTCGGCTGGCTCAGTAGCGTCTCCCTGGGGCGCCGGGAAGTCGTCCCCGGCGTCGCGGATGGCCTGCCGAGTCTTAACAGGGCGGTGGCACCCGTGAAGACGCTGATTGGATCGGCTTTTTGGACCCATCGAGAATGACGGTTTTTCAAGCAAGTGACGGAGTTCAGAAAATAGCTGGCTGCTGGGTCGAGCGGTCCAAATTTTACTTCGTCACTCCATCACTCCGTCGCTTTGTTTGAAAAACCGTGCTTCCCGGGTCGTCGGAAAAGCCGAATCTATCTGGATTCTCACGAACGCAACGGCTCTGTTAAGGCGTACCGGGAGTCGGTCGAGTGGCCGGCGGCCAGGGACCCGGTGCAGACCGTCCGCCTACCCGACCTCGAAGGCCGAACGGCGCATGCAAGTCCTCCAAGCGTTTTGGCTCGGGCGTCGGAGCTACCGGGAAGGCCTCGCCTGGCAGGCCTGGGCCGCCGGGCGGGTCCATCGTCATGCGACGCTCCTACTGTTAGAACACGACCCCGTCGTGACCGTCGGGACCGGCGGGGGCTGGGACCTCTTCCGGCAGTCCCCTGAGAGGTTGGCTCAGGCGGGCGTCGAGATATGGCAGGTCGGCCGGGGTGGAAAGGTGACGTACCACGGACCGGGTCAGTTGGTCGGGTATCCCGTCCTGGACCTGAACGAATTCGGTCGGGACGTGCATCGCTACCTGCGTCGCCTGGAAGATAGCCTGATCGAGCTCTGCGGTCGGTACGGCCTCTCGGCCGGCCGGTGGCCCGGAAAGACGGGCGTCTGGGTCGGCGGGACAAAGATTGCGGCCATCGGCATCCGGGTCGCCCGCTGGGTCACCTATCATGGGTTTGCCTTCAACGTGAATCCGGACCTGGCGGCCTTTGACTGGATCGTCCCGTGCGGCCTGCCGGACCCCGTGACGAGCCTGGCCCGTCTGGTCGGACCGGCGTGCCCGCCGCTTCCGGTCGTGGCCCGAGTGTATGCAGAATGCTTTCAGGCCGTCTTTGGCTTTCCGTCCGTCGAATGGGTCGAGGCGGCCGAGGCACCCTGTCCGGGGCCGGTCCCCGATGTACGACCGGTCCCGTCCCTCCCGAACGCCTGGCGGTCACCGATCTGATCGATCCGGCGGTCCGGCCATTCAGCAGGCGGCGCCGCTTTGCTCTATGCCTTCTGCCCTGTGCCCTGTGTCCCCTGCGCTCCCCCAGGGCGGAGTAACGGGGGCCCGTCCGTCGGCGCCCGCCGCAGGCCTTCTCTCCGAGGCGGCGTCAGACCCAAGGGCCGGATACGGGGCTTGACGGACCACCGAAAGCGGGACCGCCGCCCGCTCTGCACGTCCGCCACTTCCTGAAGAAACCGTCGGACCTGGTCTTTCAGTTCCGGGACCCGGACGCCCCACACGACGTCGGGGCAACGGTCCAAATACCGCAGGACCCGCTCCAGCAGATGGCGGACGCCGTTCCATTCCTGGCGGCCCGCATGGATCAGGGCGGCGTCGATCTGGATCAGGGCCTTCATGAAGGACCGGACGGGCTCCGCGGCGGCCCGCCAGACCTCTTCCCAGGCCTCGTGGGAATCCCAGTACCGACCCCGCCAGTAGTGCTCCAGACCCCGCCGGAAGGCTTCGGGCCACGGCGAAGTCTCAGCGCCCGTCTCCGTCGGACCGATCATCGGCGGATTCTCCGGTGGAGCAGGATACAAGAAGAATGCACGATGCAAGATGCAGGATGCAAGCCGGGAATGGGGCACTAAGTCTCGGGGCCCGGGCGAGAGGTCCGGCGTCCTTCGGCCTTTGGGAGTTCGGCAGGGAGGCCGGTCGGCCGATGAGCCTTTTCATCCCAGCCCCGCTCGTGAGAGCGGGGTCGCGGCCGTACGGCAATCCGGGATTCGGCCATCGGACAGGTCGATGCAGGACAGGCCTGGGGTCCGAGGTCCCAGGGGTCAAGATGCAGGTTAAGGGGTTCCGGGGTCTATGCCCTTTATCCCCGCCCCGCTCGCCGAAGCGAAGCCGTGAGATGCGGGCCATGGACCCTTGGCCGTTCGCCACCCGCCACTCGCCATTCGCCGTTCGCTACTCGCCGCTCCCCATCTGAAGCGCCTGTCGGGCTACGTCGGCCAGCCGGATGCCCCGGCGTTCCAACAGGTGCTCGATGGCGGCTCGGACGGCGCCCTGCCCGCCGGGGACGGGCGCCACCCAATCGGCGAGGTCTCGAATTTCGGCCGGGGCGTCCGGGACGGTCATCCGGTAGCCGACGACCGCAAAGGCCGGCAAGTCCTGCACGTCGTCGCCCATGAAGGCCATCTCGGCGAGCGAGACCCCGTGGCGGGCCGCGATGTCCCGCAGGACGGCTTCTTTGTGGGTCACGCCCAGATGGACCTCCCGGACGCCGAGCTCCTGCATGCGCCGACGGACGGCCGGGTCGGCCCGGCCGGAGACGACGGCGATGGAGAGGCCCGCCTGAGGGGCCAGGACGATGGCCGACCCGTCCCGGATGTGGAAGGCGCGCAGGACCTGCCCGTCGTCGCCGTAGTACAGACGCCCGTCCGTCAGGACGCCGTCCACGTCCAGCACCAGCCATCGGATGGTCATGAGGACCCCCGAGGGAGGATGTAGGATACAGAATGCAGGATGCAGGATGCAGGATGCAAGGCGGGAATGCGGAATCCGGTCTCAGGTCCCGCTCGCCCGAGGCCCTTTATCCCAGGCCTGCTCGCAAGAGCGGGGTCGCGTCTCATCCCTCTACGGTCATGGGGGATGGCCCCACCGCTCGACGGGACCCGGCGGTCCTCTGGACTCAGGGCCGGGGGCCGTGGTTTCCCTTCCGGGACCCGATGGCGTGGCTTGCGGGGACCGAAGCGAGCGCCTAAAATACTACGCGGTATCGCCGAGCCGGCGTAGCTCAGCCGGTAGAGCGGCTGATTCGTAATCAGCAGGTCGCCGGTTCGAGTCCGGCCGCCGGCTCCAGGAGTCATCGATGGCGGATCGAGTCATCCAGCGGAAGAAGAAGCCCATCCAACTGGCGGTCGTGGACCAGAACGGATGTACGGGTTGCGAGGCCTGCATTCAGTTCTGTCCCGTCGACTGTATCCTCGTCGTTCCCGGTGAGGGCGGCATCCCGGGGCACTATCAGCTCGTCGAGGTCGACCTGGACCGATGTATCGGGTGCACGCTGTGCGCCAAGTACTGCCCCTGGGAGACCATCTACATGCTCCCCTATGACGAGGCTTATGCCCGGGCACCCCAACTGACCCTCCGCTCGGTCTGGCATCCTGAGTGGAATGAGCGACCCCCTGTCGCCGTCGGCACCCCCGCCGGGGGCGAGAGAGCTCTCGGCGAGCCGACCGCTGAACCATGATAGAGCCCTTCGACTTTCTACGAACGGCAGGGTGACTCCATTCGGGACCCCTCCGAAGACACGGTGGAACGGATGGCGGATAGGGAGGAGCGGATTGTGGACTGTCCCCTCACTATTCGCCGTTCGCTATGGACGGCGTGACGACGTGGTGAGCCATCGTCTCAGAAAAAGAGCCGTCGTCGAGGTCCGACAAGCTCGACTCGTCCCCGTCACCCCGTGACTCGTTACTCCTCTTGCGTCCCCGCATAGCTTTCGGTAAATTGGGCATGTGAAGCGCGCAGGGCGGTGTCTATGATGGGTTTTGATTTCGTGCTTTACGAGCAGGACTACGACCAAATCCAGCAGGTCCTGCATCGCTTGAAGGAGGGCGCCAACGCTCAGATGGTCTTCCTGATCGACCGGAACGGCTCGATGGTCGCCTTCCAGGGGGACACGGAAAATATCGACACGACGTCCTTCGCCTCCCTGGCGGCCGGCAACGTCGCCGCCACCGAAAGCCTGGCCCGTCTGTTGGGCGAGCGGGAGTTCAACGTCCTCTACCATGAGGGCGTGGGTCAGAACATCCACATGTCCCTCATCGGCCAGCGTGTCATCCTGGTCGTCATCTTTTCCAACAAGTCGGCCCTCGGCCTGGTTCGCCTGCGGGTCAAGCAGGCGACGACGGAACTGGAGCGGATCTTCAACAATCTGATGGAGAAGCTCGAGCACGACCGGGAGCTGATCAGTGCCTCGCTGAATCAGTTCGCCGAGATCACCGACGAAGACATCGACGCCCTGTTTGGGGGGCCGGAAAGCGAGCGGGACCGCGGCCGGCCTCGATAGCGACGGCGGGTGAAGGAAGATGGTATTCATCAACTACGCCGCCCGAGAGATCAACGTCAAGATCGTATACTACGGTCCGGGTCTGGGGGGGAAGACGACGAACCTGCAGTACATTTACGAGCGGACGAGTCCCGACCAGAAGGGCAAGCTCATCTCGCTGGCGACCGAGACGGAGCGGACGCTTTTCTTTGACTTCCTCCCGCTGGACCTCGGGACGGTCAAGGGCTTTCGGATTCGGTTTCACCTGTACACCGTCCCGGGTCAGGTTTTTTATGATGCTTCTCGCAAATTGATCCTTAAAGGGGCCGACGGCGTCGTGTTCGTGGCCGACTCCCAGCGGGAGCGGATGGACGCCAACATCGAGAGTCTCAACAACCTGAAGGTCAACCTTCGGGAGAACGGCTTGGACATCCTGACGATCCCGTACGTCCTTCAGCTCAACAAGCGGGACCTGCCCTCGGCCGTGCCGGTCGAGGAGATGCTCCGGGTCCTGCACGTGAAGGGGGAGCCCGTCTTCGAGGCCGTGGCGACCCGGGGCATCGGGGTCTTCGAGACCCTCAAGACCATCGCCCGCTTGGTCTTGCAAGAACTGAAGAAGACGACCCATGCCATGGGATGAGGGTCGGCGACGATGAACCCGGTGTACGACTTGGAACCCCCGGAGTGGCGGGACTACTCGGATGCGGAGCTGAGGGCCCGCATCGACCCCCGCCGTCTGCCGCGTCACATCGCCGTGATCATGGACGGCAACGGTCGGTGGGCGCAGGCCCGGGGTCTTCCCCGCGTCAGCGGGCACCGGGCCGGCATCCAGTCCGTCCGGGAGACGGTCGAGGGGGCCGCCGAGTTAGGTGTCCCGGTCCTCACGCTCTTTGCCTTCTCCACCGAAAACTGGCGGCGGCCCAAGGACCAGGTCGATGCCCTCATGGACTTACTGGTCGAGTATGTCGACCGGGAGATCGGGACCCTCCTCAAGAACGACATCCGGTTTGTCCCCATCGGACGTCTGTTCCAGCTTCCGCCCCACGTGCAGGCCAAGCTGGCTTGGGCCCAGGAGCAGACGGCCCGGGCCCGGGGCCTGCTGTTTCTGATCGCCTTGAGCTACAGCGGTCGGGTCGACGTCGTCGATGCCGTCCGGTCGATCGCCCGGCAGGTCCAGGCCGGCCGTCTTTCGCCCGACGGCATCGACGAGCAAGTCATCGCCGCCCATCTTTACACCCGGGAGGTTCCGGACCCGGACCTGCTGATCCGGACGAGCGGGGAGCTTCGGATCAGCAACTTCATGCTGTGGCAACTGGCGTATACGGAGCTTTGGTTCACGCCCATTTACTGGCCGGACTTTCGGAAGCGGCACCTATACATGGCGATCCTGGACTTCCAGCGGCGGGAGCGCCGCTACGGCACGGTCCCCTCCACGCCGGAACCCGTCTCCTCGGGTACGTTCTCGTGAAGCGCATCCTCACGGCGACGGTCGGGATCGCCCTGCTGGCCGTCCTACTGGCCTGGGGGCCGGCATGGGCCGGATGGGCCGCCGTGGCCCTGGTCGTCGGCCTGGCCTGGGATGAGTTCCTCCGACTGGGTCAGCGGCGGGGCCTCGAAGTCCACCGGTGGCCGGTCCACGGGCTGATGGCCTTGGGCTGGGTCCTGGCTCGGGAGCCGGGTCCCCACGTGGGCCTCTGGGGGGTGACGACGCTCCTGACGGCCTGGCTCGTCCATGCCGGGCTCCTCGTGCGCCCGGCCCCGACCGCGGCGGCGGCCTTCGTCCGGACGGCGACCTGGCTGGCCGTCGGCTGGGGCTACTTCCTGTTCGGGGGCCTGAGCCTGTGGTACCTCTGGCAGACCGGCTCGAGCGTCTTCGCCGACCGGTCGTTTTGGTCCAGTCCCCTGGTGGGCCTCCTGCTGACGGTGTGGACCTGCGACACGGCGGCCTACTACGTGGGGCGATGGCAGGGACGCCACCGACTGGCACCGGTCGTCAGCCCCCACAAGACGGTCGAGGGCGCCCTGGCGGGCCTTGGGGGGGCCGCCCTGGCGGCCTGGCTGTGGGGCCGATTCGGGTCGGCGGCCGTCGGGTCCGTTCCGTGGTACGAATGGGTCCTGGTCGGCCTGGGGGTCGGCGTCGTCGGTCAGGTCGGCGACCTCGTCGAGTCGGCCTTCAAGCGGTGGGCCGGGGTGAAGGACACGGGCCGTCTCCTGCCCGGTCACGGCGGTATGTGGGACCGGATCGACAGTTTGATTTTTGCGGCGCCCTTCTACTATCTTTACTGGCAATCCGGGAGCCTGGCGGGACGATGGAGTCTTTCCCCCTGACGGACTGGTCGCAGACGGGCTCGCGCATGGGCGGGGACGGCGTTCGTCGCATCGCTGTATTGGGTGCCACGGGTTCCATCGGTCGGAGCGTGCAAGACCTGGTCCGGACGTTCTCGGACCGGTTTCAGGTCGTCGCCCTGGCGGCGCACCGGGACGTGGACGGCATTCGCTCGTGGTTCGAGTTTGCCCGCCCTCGGTGGGTCGCCATGGTCGACCCGGCGGCGGCGCAAGCGCTCCGGGCATGGTTTCGAGACCGGGGCATGGACGTGGAGGTCTTAGAGGGACCCGAGGGCCTGGAGGTCGTCGCCGCCTTGCCCGAGGCGGACACGGTCGTGTCGGCCATCGTCGGAGCGGCCGGATTAAAGCCGACCTACGTCGCCCTTCGGGCCGGCAAGCGGGTTTGCTTGGCCAACAAGGAGAGCCTGGTCATCGCCGGTCCCCTGATGCGGCAGGCCCTGCAGGAGGGCGGCGGCTGTCTGATCCCCATCGACAGCGAACATTCGGCCCTCTTCCAGGCGATGGTCGGTGAGTCCCGCGCGTATGTCGCCCGACTGTGGCTGACGGCCTCAGGCGGACCTTTTTTACGGCGGCCCCTGGAGACCTTCGAGGACATCACGGTCGAAGAGGCGCTTCACCATCCCCGCTGGAAGATGGGTCCGAAGGTCACCATCGACTCGGCGACGCTGATGAACAAGGGCCTGGAGATCGTGGAAGCCCACTACCTCTTTGACTGGCCGGCGGACCGCATCGAGGTCATCATCCATCCCCAAAGCATCGTGCATTCCATGGTCGAGTTCGTCGACGGGACCTTCAAGGCGCAGATGTCGCTTCCGGACATGCGGCTCCCCATCGGCTATGCCCTGGCCTACCCCGAGCGTCTGCCGATGGCGATTCCGGCGTGGCGGCCCGTCGAGAGCGGCCGTCTCGAGTTTTACCCCCCGGAAGAACGGAGATTCCCCTGCCTGCGCCTGGCCCGGGCGGCCTTATCGGCCGGGCCCTCCTATCCGGTCGTCCTGAATGCGGCCAACGAGGTCGCCGTGCAGGCGTTCCTGAACCGTCGGATTCGATTTCCCCAGATCGCCATGCTCATCGAGGCCGTCTTGGAGGCGCACGTCGCCCGGCCCGTGACGTCCCTGGAAGACGTATGGGAAGTCGACCGATGGGCTCGGGCGGCGGCCGAGGCGTGGGTCGGCCGCTACGGAAAGGAGGGCGCATAGATGGCCGAATGGCTGGACAAGCTCCGGGTCGTCCTCGTGTACGTCTTCGGCTTCGCCGTCATGTTCGGGATCCTCGTGTTTCTGCACGAGCTGGGGCACTTCCTGGCGGCCAAGGCCCTGCGCTTCCGGGTCGAAATCTTCTCCCTGGGGTTCGGCCCCCGCGTGTGGGGATGGCGTCGGAAGGGGACGGACTACCGCATCAGCGCCGTGCCCTTGGGGGGCTACGTCCGGGTCGCCGGGATGGACACCCTGGAGGCCGGCGGTCGGGACGACCCCCGGGCCTTTTACAGCCGCCCCCTCTGGCAACAGATGGCGGTCGTCGTCGCCGGAGGGCTCGTCAACCTGGCCCTGGGGCCGCTCTGTTTCATGACGGCCTACCGGATCGGATTTCAGGAGCCGGCCTTTCTGACCCGGCCGCCGGTCCTGGGCTGGGTGTACCCGGACTCGCCGGCTTCCCAGGCCGGCCTCCGCATCGGGGACCGCATCCGACGGGTCAACGGCCGGCCGGTCGCCACGTGGCGGGAAGCGCATCGGGCCATCTTTATCGAGAACCTGCGGCCGGAAGTCGAACTGGAGGTCGAGCGGGGCGGCTCGGTCTCTCGGGTCCGACTGCGGGGCATCCTGGACGCCCGGGGGAGCTCGTTCTTTTACGGCATCGCGCCGCTCCCGCCGGTCGTCGTCGACCGGGTCGAGCCGGGTTCCCCGGCGGCCCAAGCCGACCTGCGGCCCGGGGACGTCATCTACCGCATCGACGACGAACCCATCGAGAGCCTGGGTCAGGTCCAGGATCGGGTCCAGCGGTCCCAGGGCCGTCCGATGGTCTTCCACGTGTATCGACAGGGGACCCTCCGGTCCGTGACCTTGCGGCCCGCGTGGGACGCTCAACTCCGCCGGCTTCGGGTCGGCGTCGCCCTCCGACCGCCGGCGACCGAGTACCAGCGGACCCGTCTCTCCTGGGGCGAGGCCTGGCGACGGGGCTGGCAGGACACGTTCTGGACGATGGGCCTGATCTTCCGGGCCCTGCGCAATCTCGTCACCGGGGAGCTGTCCATCAAGACCCTGTCGGGTCCGATCCTCATCGCCCAGGCCGCCGGCCAGGCGCTCCTGATCGGATGGGCCCGGTTCTTTCAATTGATGGGCCTCTTCACCGTCAACTTGGGGATCTTCAACCTGCTCCCGATTCCGGCCTTAGACGGCGGCCATGCGGCGATGATCCTCCTGTCGGCCCTGGTCCGGGCCCTGACGGGTCGGCCCTTGAGCCCTCGCGTCCGGGAATGGGTCGCCATCGTCGGGATGGTCCTCCTCCTGGGCTTGACCCTGCTGGTCCTGACCCTGGACGTCCTCAAGCTACGGGGGTGACCCGTGCATCCCTCCCTGGATTGGCTGACGGAGTTGAGACGGATCCAATCGGCCATCCATCGGATCTTTGAACAGATCCTGGGTCCCCAGGGGCAGGTCTCCCTGTTTTATCCGGACGTCAACGTGCGAGTCGACCCGACGCACGTCGAGGTCGTCGCCGACCTGCCCGGCGTCCAGCCCACGGAGCTTCAGGTCTACTGGGAAGGCCAGGCCCTCATCATCGAGGGCGTGAAGCATCCGACCCATGGGGACGAGGAAGGTGTCCGAGTCCTCCGCCTGGAGCGGCCCTTCGGCCCCTTCTACCGAACGATCCCGATCCCGTGGGCCGTCAACCCCCACGAGGCCTCGGCCGCCCTGCAGAACGGATGGCTCGTCATCCGCCTCCCCCGCATCCAGGACCGTCGGGTCCGCCGCATCGATATCCCCGTCGGGCCATAAGGCCCTTCGGCATCCGGCGGCCCTTTCTCGACTTTCCCGATCCGTCCCTTCATCCATGACCCAAAGCCCGACACCGAACGTCCGACGTCGTACGCTACCCCGTCTGCCCTGGCATCGGGCCCCGGCGGTCTGGACGGCCGGGGCTCTGACGCTGGGCTGTCTCCTGGCGGGACTCGGCGCGCCGCCGGTGGTCGGCGTCGCCCTGGGCCTCCTCATGGGGGGCTTGGCCCTCCTACCCCTTCAGAGCCTGGCCCGTTCGGACCGATGGGGCCTCTGGCTGGGGGCCGCCGCCCTGATCGGCGGCCTGGTCCGCGTGCCCACGGCCGTCCGGCAGTATGCCGACGACTGTATCGTCCGTTCTTTCTATGGCGACCCCGAACGTCCGAATCCAGACCCCGTCCGCGTCTACGGGACGGTCCTCGGCTTCCCCCGGCGCTTTCCCGAGGGCTGGCAGATGACCCTTTGGGTCGAGCGGGTCGAGCACCGGCGGAAGGTCCTCGCCTGTCCGGGCCGCATCACCGTGTGGATCCCCGCCGGGCCTGAGACGTCCCATGGACCGGAGCGGCCCCCATCCCCGTGGTTCCACGGTACCCGCGTGGAAGCCCTGGGCTACTGGTCCCCGCTCCTGACCTACCGAAACAAGGGCACCTACCGGCCGATGGCCGTGATGGCCCGGGGCCTCCACGGTCGTCTCCAGCTCAAACAGCCGACGCTCCTCTGGGTCGAACGACCCGGACCGGCCGTCTTCCGATGGCTCCACACCCGACGGGAACGGCTCCGGACGGCCCTGATGTCGGTCGAGGCCCGACCCGCTGGTCGAGCCCGACCCCTGCTTCAAAGCCTCTGGCTGGGCGACCGGGGCGAGATGGACCCGACATTGGACCGGGCCCTGCGGCGGACCGGCCTATATCACGTCCTTTCGATTTCAGGCCTCCACGTCGGCTTGCTGGCCGGGGCCCTGGCCTTCCTCTTCCTGCGGGTCCTCCCCCTCCCGCGACGGTGGGCCTATGGCCTGATGACCGTCGTGCTCGTCGGATACGGGACTCTGGTCGGCCTCGACGCCCCGGTCTTGCGGTCCGTGGCCCTCGTCGGTCTGTACCTGGTCGGACGGGGCTGGTTCCTGCCGGTCCATCCGATGAATCTGCTGGCGGGCCTGTGGTGCGTCCTGCTCCTGTGGCGGCCCCTGTGGCTGTGGGACTGGGGGTTCCAGATGACGTTCGGGATCACGGCCGGTCTGCTGATGAGCGTCGGCCCCCTGCTGGCCGGAGTGACGGGCCGGTGGCGGGTCCCCGTCGGAACCCTTCTGACGGCCTGGGTCGCGCCCCTGTGGAGCGCGCCCTGGACCGTCGGTGTGTTCGGCTGGTGGACCTGGCCGGCCGTCGTCTGGAACCTCATCGCCGGCCCCGTCGTCGGGGTCCTGGTCGCCTTAGGGCTCGGGATGAGCCTCTGGGCCGGTCTGCCGGGAAGCCATCTCATCTTGACCGGACTCTTAAGGGCCCTCGAGCCGGTCCTGGACGCCTTCGTCCGGGCGGCGTTCCACCCGTGGAACGGACATGCGGTCCTGCCGGGTCCTGCCAGCTTCATCGGGATCGCCCTCCTGACGCTGGCCGCGGCGGTCGGGGGGTCGGCGCTCCGGTCATCCGGTCGGGGGCCGTTCCTGCGGTGGACCCCGTGGGTCGTCGCTCTCCCCCTGGCCTACGGCGTCGGCCGTCTGCCGGAGGTCTTCGCGAGGCCCGTGCCGACCGGTACGGTCGAGGTCGTTCTCTTCGACGTCGGGCAGGGCGAGGCCATTCTCGTCCGGGACGAAGCGCACGCCGTCCTGGTGGACGGTGGAGGCCTGCCTGGGAGCCGCTGGGATATTGGGACCTCCGTGGTCGTCCCGGCCCTGCAGGCGCTGGGCGTCCGGCACGTGGACGCCCTCGTCTTGAGTCACCCCCATCCGGACCACTACGTCGGCCTGCGGGCCGTCCTGGAGCACTTCGGGCCGACGCGGTTTTACTACCCCGCCGGGACGGAGGTCCCGGCCTGGATTCGTTCCAGTCCAGTCTGGTCTCGGGTCCAGGCCGTGCCCTTGACCGAGGGCATGGCGTTTTCTGTCGGGGCGCTGGCGTGGCGGGTCCTTCACCCGCCCCAGGATTATCGGCCGGCCAACGTCAACGAGGCCTCCCTCGTGCTCGCCGTCACGTATCACGACATGCGTATCCTGATGACGGGGGACATCGAACGGGGAACAGAAGACCGGCTCGCGCAGGCTTACGGTCCCAGTCTTCAGGCGGACGTCCTGAAGGTCGCCCATCACGGGAGCCGGACGTCGACGACGCCGACCTTCCTCGAGGCCGTGCGGCCCCGATGGGCCCTGTGCTCGGCCGGCGCCCGGAATCGCTTCGGCTTCCCGCACCCGGAGGTCGTTCGACGCCTTCAAGAAGCCGGCATCCGGGTCTTATGCACCGGCGAGGCGGGGCAGGTCCGTCTGGCCATATCGCCCGAGGGACGGGTCACGGCGGAGACTTTTCGGGGGCGACCGCCTCGAGGCGGGTCGTGGGGCTACACTGAATTTGAAAGCAGGCCGGAAACACCGTGACGCCCTCGGGCGGCGGCGTACCCCTCAGTTCGGCCTTGGCGCAGTGCCGTCCCAAGGGGATGGGATACGGCCGGCCGATCCATCGATTCTGGCGAGTCTGCAGGTCCCAGGACTCCTCCAAGGGGAAGGCCTCGTCCTCGCCCCGGATGCTCAGATGCCAATCCGGCACGCCGGATTCGGGGAGCCGGAGCTGGACGGCCGGTCGGACCTGAAGCCGCTCGGGGTCGACGACCAGGTCGAGGGCCTCGATGCCGGGCTGGGCCGAGGGCGCCGGTCCCGGCAAGGTGCGAATGCGCACGGAAGGCTCGCATCGGACCCGAAAACACTGCTCGAAGCGCTCCTGCCAAGCCTTCCGGTCGACGTCCGAGGCCAGGCCCTCCAGCGTGGCCTGCACGCAGTGGGTTCCCAGAAAGACGGGATACGGGCGACTCGCCGGCTCGACGGTATCCGCCCGGTCTGAGGGGAGCGTCAGGGTCTCCTGAACTTTCAAGGCCCCTGAAGGACTCTTCAATTGGACGGTCAGGCCGGACCGGTCCAGATCGGCGGGAAGCCGCAAGCGAACACGAAACCGGAGATGCTCGGCCGACTCGTCCAGGGCCGCCTCGATGGCGCGAAGGCCCCATTTCTCGGGCTCTACTTGCTCCTTCGGACGGGCGGGGCGGGGCAGTTCTTCCGGCGGGATTTCCTGCGTGCGGGACTTATACGTATAATCCAAGAAGACGGTGATACGACCTTGATAGTAAGTGCCGGGGCTGGCACTGCGCAAGTAAATCCGCCAGAGGCCCTTCCAGGGATAGGCCTCGTCGGTCGTCAGCTTCCAGCGGATCCAGCCCCGGCTCACGTCGCCCCGAATGGGTCGGGTCTGGCCGGGACTGTACAGGACGGCCTCCAGTTCGGCCACCGGGCTCCACTCGATGTAGACCTCGATGCGGGCCGGTCGGTCGACGGCGAAGGGCTGAAGAAAGAAGCTGGCGAGGCCTTCTTCGATCTCGAAGTACCATTCATAACGGGGGGCTGACCGCAGGGGGGCTACGCTCAACGTGCCTAACACCAGTCCGGCGGCGAGGAGGCGACTGCCGCGCATGAAGAAACCGCCTTGGTGGCCCTACCGGGATTTGAACCCGGGTTTGAGGACTGAGAATCCCCCGTCCTGGACCTGGCTAGACGATAGGGCCACGATGCCTATCTAAGTTAGCCGCTTCCCGACGGCGGATCAAGTCAACGGTCAGCGGCCCAGGAGCCTCCATGGGAGGCTCCTCCCCTTCGCTCGCGGGCCCTCCCCCGCCGCCACCGCCGCAACTCGACGACCACCACCACGAGATAGACGCCACCCGCCCGCCCACGTCCGAGTCACAGCGTACGGCCACCCGCCGTCGGGGACGTCGTCGCGCGCCCGCCGTCTCGACCAGCGGAACGTCCAAGCCCCCTGTGCAAACTCCATGCCAATGACCGGAGGCGGCCCCGGATGGCCCGACGGCAGAGCCTTTTCCCGTCATCCCTCACCCGTTTCCTCGGCCCGGATGTCTAATCTCATCGACACCACGCGGCGCCGCCACGGGCGGCGACCCCATCTATGCAAATCCTCCGGGTGTTGAGTCCAGTAAACATCAGTGTCGAATCGGTTCGACACTTGGGGAGACAAGTGTAAGCGTGAACGGCACCCGTTCACGCTACCCACGAGACAGGCGAGCGGGCCGGGAATCCGCAAAACCCACCGAGATCCGCCCGCGGCCCGTGGTGTAAGATCCAGCTTCATCAAACCTAACCCCCCTGAGGAGAGACGGATGCCATGCGCATCCTCTTGTGGACTCTCGCATGGGGATGGGTCGGATCAATGGCCTGGGCCCAGGAAGTTTCGGCCCGCCTGGAGCTGGAGGGCCGCCTCTGGGGACCCACCCTGACGGCCTACGCCCGGACCGCCGTCGCCGACAGGCTGGCGACCGACGTCGACCTCAAGCGAGACCTGGGCGTGAGCGACCGCCGATTCCCAGAAGCCCGCCTGACCTGGTCCATCGGCCGCAAGCACCGGCTCCGCCTGGCTTACACGGCGATCGACTATCAGGGCGACCGCGTCGTCCAGACCACGGTCCGATTCCGCGGCCGCACGTACGAATTCGGCACGCGGGTCGCCTCTGCATTTCGGCTCCGGTACCTGCGGTTCGGGTGGACCTGGCGACTGATCGACCTGGGCGATGGGGTCGTCCGGCTGGAGCCTTTGCTGGACTTGAAGGGCCTCCGGGCCGAGGGCTCGCTGACGACGCCGGACCTGCCCGTCCCGGTGTCGGCCGCCCGGACGTGGTGGGCGGGTGCCCCGACGCCGGGGGCGGCGCTCGAGGTACAGCCTTCCGACTGGATCGGCATGTTTGCGGAGATTTCGGGCCTTCCGGTGGGCTCCTACGGGGCCTTCTGGGACTGGGAGGTCGGCGTGCAGGTCACGCCGGTCCGGTACCTCCGCCTCTCGGGGGGCTACCGCTACCTGCACGGGCGGGCCGAATCGGGGACGGACTTCGTGCGGGTTACTCTGGCCGGCCCCTTTCTGGCGGCGGCCTTGAGGTTTTAACCCCCGGGCCGGCTTCACCGGACCTTCACCGGATTTTGAAGATGCGGACGACCTTCTGGAGGGCCTCGACGAGGACGTCCACGTCTTCCTCGTCATTGTAAATGTAAAAGCTGGCCCGGACCGTGTTGTCCATCCCGAGGCGGCGCATCAGGGGCTGGGCGCAGTGATGGCCGGACCGGACGGCGACGCCGTGCTCGTCCAGGATGTGGGCCACGTCGTGAGGGTGCGCTTTCTCGAAGGTAAACGAGATGACGCCCACACGGGGGCCCTCCTCGGGACCGTACAGGCGAATGCCCGGGACGGTCTGGAGACGCTCCAGGGCATAGGCCAGAAGACGGCGCTCGTGCTCATAGACCCGGTCCATCCCCAGATGCATCAGGTAATCGACGGCAGCGCCCAGGCCGATCCCCCCGGCGATGTGGGGCGTGCCGGCTTCGTACTTCCACGGGAGCTCGTTCCACTCGGCGCCCTCCGTCGTGACCCTCGAAATCATGTCGCCCCCGTACAGGAAGGGCTCCATCGTCTGAAGCACTTCCTCTCGGGCATACAGGAAGCCGATCCCCGTCGGACCCAGCATCTTGTGGCCCGATACGGCCAAGAAATCACATCCCAGGGCCTGCACGTCGATGGGAAGGTGCGGCGCCCCCTGGGCCGCATCGATCAGCGTCACGATGCCCCGTTCCCGGGCCGCCCGGACCATCTCCTGGACAGGGTTGACCGTCCCCAGGACGTTGGAGGCCATCGTGAAGGCGGCCAGGCGCACGCGCGGCCGCTCGAGTAACTCATAGTACTGGTCGAGCCGGAGCCGGCCCCGGTCATCGACGTCCACGAAGTGGAGGCGAATGCCCCGGAACTTCCGGAGAAAGTGCCACGGCACGATGTTCGAGTGGTGCTCCATGATCGTCAGGACGACCTCGTCGCCCTCCCGCAGGTTCCACAGGCCCCAGGCGTGGGCGACCAGGTTCATCGCCTCCGTGGCGTTGCGGACGAAAACGATTTCCCGCCACGACCGAGCGCCGATAAAGCGGGCGACCTTCTTGTGGGCCTCCTCGTATGCAACCGTCGCCTCGTGGCTCAGGGTGTGGACGGCCCGATGGATGTTGGCGTTGAAGCACTCGTAAAACTGGCGGACGGCGTCGATGACCGCCTGGGGCCGCTGGCTGGTCGCCGCATTGTCCAGGTATACGAGGCGGCGGCCGTGGACTTCCCGACGAAAGATGGGGAAGTCGGCCCGGATGACTCGGGGATCCAATCCCACCGCCGGTCGAGTCTCCTGCATAGGTACCCCCTCATGAATCGGGCAATAAGGCAGTCGGGCAGTATGGGAGAGTGAGTTCGGGGGCGCCTACCGTCCGGGTTCCCTTACGGCCTTACTGCCCTACTCCGGTTCGAGGTCGATCCAGACCTCTCGGCCCTCCAGGCGGACGGGATACGCCTGCACGGGGACGAAGGCCGGGAGGGCCAGGACCTCGCCGGTCCGGATGTCAAAACGAGCGCCGTGGTAGGCGCATTCGATCACGTAGTCCTCGACCCTACCGTCGTGCAGGGGATACTCCATGTGGGTACAGACGTCCCGCAGGGCATAGACCTCCCTTCCCTTCCGGATGACCACGACGGGCTCGCCGTCCACGTCAAAGGGATACGGCACGTCGTCTTCCTGGAGCGCATCCAATGTCGTGACCTTCACCCACCGGCTCATAGGGCCTCTCCTACCAGAGCCGTTTGATTCGTGAGGAACAGCTTCAGGACGACCTTTCCCCCTGCCCGAATCAAAGGTGAACATCGAACGGCGAATAGCGAATGGCGAATGGTTTCCCATCTCCTCGTCTGCCCATCTGCCGACTGCCTATCTCCCGACCTGCCCATCTGCTGACCTGCCGAACGGCTCTGCTACTCCTCGTCCGGCCAACGGTGGATGCCGTACAGGCCGGCCTTCAAGACCTTCAGGCCCAAGAGGGCACACTTCAGCCGCATGGCGCTGATAGGGATCCCCAGGGCCTGGAGGACGTCGTCCTTCGTCATCTGCTTGACCTCTTCGAGGGTCTTGCCCTTGACGAGCTCGGTCAGGATCGAAGCCGACGCCTGACTGATGACGCAACCTTTGCCGGAAAACCGGATGTCGGCGATACGGCCTTCTTGGGTCCGGACGTCGATGCGGATCACGTCCCCGCATGATGGATTGCCCTCTTCGTAAGAGATGTCGGCGTCCTCCAGGGTCCCGTAGTTTCGCGGATTCTCGTAGTGGTCCAGGAGGTATTCGTAAGCCTCGCTTTCGTACAGGCTCATAGCCGCCACCGGCTGAGGGGGATTCCACCATCGGTCGGATATTGTAGCACGAAGACGATACGGTAGTAAGGTCATGAGGCGGGTCGGCCGATGGACCGGCGTAGGTAACAGGACCGTTGGGTCCGTGAGCATCCCGATGAACTCGGCTTTTCAGCCCATCTGATGATGCATAGAGACGCATAGGGATGCATAGAGATGCGTAGTGATGCGTAGTGATGCGTAGTGATGCGATCGCATCCCCATCGCATCCCCATCGCATCCCTACTACATCCGCACCGCCTCGCCTGTCGGCAGGCCGGAGGCCCATGCGCCCTATCTGCCGACCTGCCTTATTGCCTGACTGCTCAACTACTGCGCCCACTTCCGGTCGATCCCCGCCTGAATGCGCGCCCGGACGTCCTCCAGGGCGATGGCCTCGATGGCCGGCGCCAGGAAGCCCTCGACGATCAGCTTCCGGGCCGTCGTCTCGTCCAGACCCCGGGATTGAAGGTAGAACAACTGCTCTTCGTCGATCTCACCGACCGACGCACTGTGACCGCACCGGACCTGGTTCGCCTCGATCTCGAGGGCCGGAATCGAGTCCGAGTGAGCGCCCGGATTCAACAGCATGATATGGTCCTGCAGGTAGGCGTCGGCGTTCTGGGCGACCGGCTCCAGACGGATCAAGCCGTAAAAGACGTTCCGGGCCCGGTCTTTCATGACGCCCCGCATCAGGACGTGACTCTTCGTATACGGCCCCGTGTGTTGAACAAAGATCTGGGAGTCGAAATGCTGGCGCTGATGGCCGAACACGACATGAATGTCGCTCAGTTCCGCTCCCGGCTCGGCCACCCGCATATGATGGCGGCCCTGCGTGATGCGACTCCCAAACCAACCCGTCGCCCAGCTCAGCCGGGCGTCCCGCTCGATCCGGGCATGGTGAAAGACGAAGTCAAAACTCTCCTCGGCGTCGTTCCAGATGCACTGGATGTTCAGGTCCGACCGGGCTTCCGAGAAGACCTGCAGGCCCGTGATCAGGAAGCCGTCCCACGCAGGGTCGTCGCTTTCCGTCTCTACGAGGAGCGTCCCCCGGCTGTCGGGACGGGCCCATACGACGATCGGAAAGACGAGGCCTACCTGAGGCCGGGTCCGTTGAATCCGAATCCCCAGCGCCGGGGACGCCTCATCGGCTGGGTGGAACTCGACCCAGAGGCCGTCGGTCCAGAGGCCGTTGAGATAGGCGGCCGGCCGGCTCGTCTCGGGGTCGACGAGGCACTGCCCGTCTTCCCAAAAGCGCCGCAGGCGGTCGTCCCCGGCGGCGACCATTTCCCGAAAGCGGGCGACCCGCAGGGCCCGCTTCCACCGGTCCGGGACGGGGTCGACGGAAAGGCCGTCGTCCCGAACGACGACCCACACGTAGGAGGGGTCCAGGTCCCAATCGGGTCGGGGTCGGAGGCCCCACTCGGCGGGCACCTCATAAGTCTCCGGCTGGAAGCCCCGCAGACGGGTGTAGCGGGACTCCGGCCATCCCGGTTGGTCCTCGGCCGACTGCCAGCAATGCCGGCGCCACGCTTGAAGCCAGGCCGGCTCTGCCTGCGCCTGAAGCCACCGCTCGAAATCTTCCCGAGAGCGTAAGACAGGGATCGTCGAGACGACCGCCCTCATCATTCCATGCCTTCCCTTATCGGACGTGCGGGATACAGGATCGGCCGAAACTCGCATGGCCTGTGTCCATAGGTCCCGACTGAACGATGCGCTACGGCTTGGTTCGGTCGAACTGTGGGGACTCGGTCTTGGGGTCGGGCGTTCGGTAGGACTCAAACCCAGACCCCCCCCCCGTCCTTCACACCAAAGACTCGATATGCAGGATGGAATCTATGGAGGCAGGCCCTCCAGGCCTCGGTCGATCCTGCATCTTGCATCCTGTAGTCTGCATCTTGCATCATTAAAAAGAAAGAAATAGGTAGGGGCCGTTCCCTCATCGGGAGCGGCCCCGTCGGTTGTTAACCGACCGCCCCCTCCATTTCGAGCTGAATCAGCCGATTCAACTCGATGGCATATTCCATCGGTAAGACTTTCGCAAAGGGTTCGATGAAGCCCAGGACGATCAACGCCAGGGCCTCGGCCTCCGTCAGGCCCCGCGACATCAGGTAGAAGATCTGGTCGTCGCTGATCTTGCCGACGGTCGCCTCATGGGCGATCGTCACCCGCTCTTCCTCGATCTCCATGTAGGGGTACGTGTCCGAGCGGGACTTCTCGTCCAGGATCAAGGCGTCGCACCGGACGTTGACCTTCACGCCGACAGACCCCTTCGGGACCTTCACGAGGCCCCGGTAGGTCGTCCGACCGCCGTCCTTGCTGATGGACTTGGACGTGATCGTCGAGGTCGTGTAGGGTGCCCCGTGGATGACCTTGCCGCCCGAGTCCTGATGCTGGCCGGCCCCGGCGTAAGCGACCGACAGGATTTCGGCCTTCGCCCCCTTGCCCAGCAAGTACACACACGGGTACTTCATCGTGACCTTGGACCCCATATTCCCGTCGATCCATTCGACGGTGGCGTCTTCGTAAGCGACGGCCCGCTTCGTCACGAGGTTGTAGACGTTCTTCGACCAGTTCTGGATCGTCGTGTACCGGACGTGGGCGCCCCGCTTGGCGATGATCTCGACGACGGCCGAGTGGAGCGAGTCCTTGGAATAGATGGGCGCCGTGCAGTTGTGCACGGCAAAGCCCCGGACGAGATAGGACTGAAGACCCTCCACGTCCAGGTTGAACACGAAGCCCTCGTAAGGGGTTCGCTCGATAGCCCGGATCGGGACGAGGAAGTAGTCATCCGTCTCCCGGACCAAGCTCCACCGCTTGTCGAGCGTATAAACAATGATGTACTGGTCCTTGCGTCGGATGCGCCGACCCTGGACCATGTCGACACCGCCCGGCCGGACCTGAATGCTGGCGAAGATTCCTTGCCGGGCCAACAGTTCCTGAATCTGTTGGGCCAGCTTCTCCGAGGCCGTAGCGGCCCGGTACATGATGCTGTTGCCTTTGTCGCAGACGTTCCCGTCCCCCCGGAAGTAGGCCTCCAGGAGGGGTCGAATTTGCTCGGGCGGAAGCTTCATGAGTTCTTCGCTCAGCCGCTTGTCCGCCGCTCCTTTACCACAAGCCTCGACACACAAGTTCATGAGCTCTTCCGACTGCACGATCACATTCACGGCATGACGGCCCTTCAAGGGTACGACGTAGGGATGACGACCCGTCAGCTCCCGGATCAGCGAGACGACTTCTGCGATGACGTCTGTTTCATGGTCCCCAAATGTAAAGGAGACGGTCGGTTTCCCATGGACGAACGCCGATCCCTCGGCCAGGTAGTAACCCAGGAGCTTCAGGAGCTGAGGGGAGTACTTCGGGTTATGGCCCTCCGACCGCACTTTCGGGAAGACCAGGAAGTCGCCGACCTCCAGCTCACCGGCCGGGACATATTGCGGCAAAGCCGCCCGAAGCTTTTGCGTGTCGGCCTCCGGGAGCCAGCCGTTACGGGGACGGCGCCGGACGAGGACGTCTCGCCGACGGACGACCCATACCGGGTGCTCCGGCGTCAGCCGGAAGGCGTTGTACGGGGAGACCGGTCGGATCGTGAGCATGTCACCGCGGTAGGGTCGAACCATGACGGCCCGGACCCGAGCCTTACGACCGGTGTGGGCGACGACCAAGTCGCCCGGCTTGATGCTCTCGACGTTGACCCAGCGGTCGCCGACGCTAACCTGCTCGCCGGCCGGCAGACAACCCTCGATGTAATGGACGTAGGCCCCCTCTTCGGCGATGATGAGCGTCCGCTCGAACTGGCCGACGTTCTCGGCGTTGATCCGGAAGTACGCCTGAAGGGGGATGTCGACCCGCACGCCCGCCGGGACGTAGACGAACGACCCGCCGCTCCAGACGGCGCTGTTGAGGGCCGCAAACTTGTTGTCCTCCGGCGGGACGACCGTTCCAAAGTACGGGCGGACCAGGTCCGGATACTCCCGGACGGCCGTGTCGGTATCGACAAAGATGACGCCCTTCTTGGCCAGGTCCTCCCGGATGTGGTGGTACACGACCTCCGAGTTGTGAACGATCAGACCCTCGGCCACGAAGTTATGAGGTCCCTCGACCTCGATGTCATATACGGCTTCCGTCCCGGCCGGCGTGATAGAGTCGACCCGCACGAAGCCGATGTCCTCGTTAACGTGGTCCCGGAAGGTCGTCCCGTGAGCACTGGAGTAATCATGATAGTACTTCTTTAGGCCCAACCGATTCATTCGCTGGGGCGACCGGACTCCGATTTGCTCCACCTCTCCCGAAATTTGAAGTCGGTAGCCGACGATGGCCCGCGTCGGTTCCAAAGGATGCTTCGACTCAAAACGATGGATGTGAGACGTAGCCAGGCCACTCTGGACGCAAAGGGCCTGTACATCCTGAAGCAAGGGCTTGTTCACACTGGTCAGGATGACGTCATGACTCTTGGGGTGCGACCGGACATACCCATCGGCATCGACATATCCGCCGATGAAGCTTAAGACCTGGTCCCGGGGCAAGGTGAAGACCCAGGACGGGACTCGCTTCGTACGCGCATCCCCGTCGAACCCGTTCTGTTCCAAGTAACGGGCCAGCAGGGTCGAATAAACGGTCATTCGATGGGCATCCCCATTTCTCGCCGGGACCCCAAACAGGCGGGTGGTGACCCGCTGGAGTTCGCCCCGCAGAGCCGTGTCTGAAGCCGGGATCGCCAATTCTACCCGAGCCTTTCGAGGCCCATCCCGATGGATCGTCCCGTCCCCGACGTAAAGCCCCAGCCACCACATGAGGTCAGGAGACGTCTCTTCCGGCAGGGCGATGGGGTTATACCGCCACCCCCGACCGTCCGGCGCCTCCGGCCGTTCCAGACGATAGGGGCGGCCAACATCTGGGAGACGCTTCGCCACGGCGACGAGGTCTCCAGGCTTTAACTCATAAAGGTACTTCCAAGTCCGCCGGTATCGACCCCGCCGCCGACCCGGCGCCCGCTCGTATTCCAGGACCAGGAAGGGATGATTGGCCGTCGCCTTAAGTTTTCGGGTCCCGACCTTCACCTCAAAGACTTCGCGTTCCCCCTTATACGCCAGGGCCTTGACACGCGCCGGGACGAGGCGTCCCTGGTCTTCGTCAAACGAAAAAACGATATCGCCGGGCTGAACGTCCCGAATCGGCACGGGCCCCCGGTGGGTGAACACACGGGTATCCCCGGCCAAGCACTCATACTGGGCGCCGACGCCGGCCAGGAACTTGCGCTCGGCCTCGGGGATGCCGAGCCGCTCGAAGGTCCGCCGGATCTCCTCGGGGACCTCGTCCCAGGTCCGGCCCTTCCGGTCCGTCGGCCGCAGGTAGTACGTGTACTCGTCGAAGTTGACCCCACTCAGGTCGGCGCCCCACGTCGGCATGGGCTTCCGGATGAAGATCTCGTAGGCCCGCAGGCGGAAGTCCCGCATCCACTCGGGCTCGCCCTTGATGGCCGAGATCTCGGCCACGATCTCCCGCGTCAGGCCCTTTGGGGTCCGGTAGACGTATTCGACGGTATCCCGGAAGTTGTAGCGGCTGTAATCCAAGTCCAGAAAACTGGGATTTCGGGTCGCCATTGGAATACCTCCTAAGTCTTGCCGACCTGATGGCGTTGTCTTAGGCAGGGGGGGCCGTCAGGGTCGAGCTTTCCGAGAGGAGTTCCCGGAGGAACCCCTCGTAGCCCAACTCTTCCAGGCGAAGGGCCAGGGACTTGTCGCCGCTGTGGACGATGCGGCCGTCGACCATCACGTGGACGTAGTCCGGCTCCAGGTAGTGCAAAATCCGGGGGTAGTGCGTGATGATCAGGACGCTCATGTCCCCGTCCCGCTGTTTCTGGAGGGCCTCGGCGACGATGCGGACGCTGTCGATGTCGAGGCCCGAGTCGATCTCGTCCAGCAGGGCCATCTTGGGCCGGAAGACCATCATCTGGACGACCTCGGCCCGCTTCTTTTCACCGCCCGAGAAGCCCACGTTCAGATGCCGCTGGGCGAAGTCCGGGTTCAGGCGGACGTCTTCGAGAAGGCCCCGCAGGAACTTTCCGAAGCCGAGCAGGTCCCGGGGCGCCGGGCTTCCGTCGGCGCCGGCCTTCCGACGGGTCGTCAGGGCCGTCCACAGGAAGCGGCCCATCGGGACGCCCTGGATCTCCTGGGGGTACTGGAAGGCCAGGAACATCCCGGCCATCGCCCGCTGATGGGGCTTCATCTCGAGGATGTTCTGGCCGTCGAGCCAGACCTCGCCTTCCGTGACCTGGTACTTCGGATGGCCCATCAGGGCCAGGGCCAGGGTGCTCTTGCCCGAGCCGTTGGGCCCCATGATGGCATGGAGCTCGCCGGGATAAATCGTCAGGTCCAGGCCCCGAACGATCTCCTTGTCTTCCACGACGACGTGCAGGTTACGGATTTGGAGTCGGGGGCGTCGGACAACGTGCATAGAGGACCTCCATGGGTTTCGAGGATTGGGGCAATAGGTCGGCCAAGGTCGTCGACTCCAGGGCCTTCAGGATGACCTGTTGGAGCTGGTTCCAGAACCGGAGCTGGGCACAGTTCTGGGAGATGAAGTAGCATTCTTCAGTCCCGAAGTAGCAGTCGAAGAGATGGAACTCGCCTTCGACGGCCTCGAAGACCTCCCGGACCGTGATGTCCTGGGGGCGTTTGCGCAGGACGTAGCCGCCTTCCCGGCCGACGGTCGAACGGACGAGGCCCTTTCGGACGAGGCGGTTCATGACCTTCGCCAGGTAGGGCTGGGGGACGCGTGTCGATTGGGCGATATGGGAAAGGTCACCGGTCTGGTACATCCCGAGGTAGACGAGGGCCCGGATGGCGTAGTCGAGGGAACGGCTGATGCGCACGGTACCTCCCCGGTCCGGGACCGCCGAACCTGGACAATCTGGACTCACTTTGTCTACTTTATGATAAGCCCCCAGACCCCCATTGTCAAATGAGCCCCCACCGGACCCGACCCTCCGACCGATCCTGTATCCCGCATCTTGCACCCCGCTATAATGCTTCCAGGGAGTCGTTGCCATGGCCGACCCGACCCACGTGGCCCACTTGGACGCCGGCGATTGGAATGAATGGCGGACAGCCCACCCCCACATCACGCCCGACCTCAGTCGGCTGGACCTGGCCGGCCGGGACCTCCACGGGTTGAACCTCCAGGGGGCCGTCCTGCAGTCGACGAATCTCGAGGGGGCCGACCTCTCCGGGTGTGACCTCCGGGGCGCTCAGCTCCGGATGGCCCGCCTGAACCGAGCCCGCTTCCAGGACGCCGTCCTGGACGGGGCTGACCTGAGCTTCCAGAACCTCCTGGAGGTCGACTTCACGGGGGCCTCCCTGCGGCATGTGGATTTGCGCAACAGCGAGCTTCACGGGAGCCGCCTGGACGGGGCCGACCTCTCCTACGCCCGCCTGGACGGCGTCTCCATGGCCGGGTGCTCCCTCCAAAACGTTCGGGTCTTTAAGGCCTCCATGCTCCGGGCTCGGATCCGGGGGGCCGACTTTACCGGTGCCGTCCTGGAGGAAGTCGACCTCTCCGAGTCGGACGCCCTCGAGACCCGATGGCGAGAAGCCGAGTGGAGGCAGGTCTTGGCCCAACGGGCGAACCTGACGCGGGCGAACTTCTACCAGGCCCGATGGGACCAGGTCCAACTCCAGGGTTCTCAAATGAACGGTGCCAACCTGCGCTTCTTGCAGGCCCACCGGGTCCAGATGGAGGGCGTCGCCCTCGAGGGGGCCGACCTGACGGGGAGTCGGTGGTCTGATTGCGTCCTCCGCCGCGTGACGGCCCGCCATACGCAGGTCGACGAGGTCACGATGGAGCAGGTCAGCCTGGACGGAAGCCTCTGGGACGGCGTCGACTTTCACACGGCCCGCCTGACGGCCGTCACGTGGACCGGGGCCTGGCTGAACGGCTGTCGTTTTACGGGCATGAACCTGCGGAGTGCCGACTTCCAGCAGGCTCAGCTGGTCGGCGCCGACTTTACGGAGGCCGACCTGCGGAGCGCGCGCCTGGACCGGGCCGACCTCCAGGGCGCCGTGTTCCGCCGGGCCAACCTGGAGCGGGCTCGCCTCGTCGAGGTGCAAGCCCCGAGGGCCGACTTCGGACGGGCGAGCTTGGCCCTGGCCGACTTGCGAGGCGGCCACTTCCCGTATGCCGACTTCCGCTTCGCTACCCTCACGGGCGCCGACCTGACCCGGGCCCGGATGGACTATGCCCAGTTGTCTTATGCGGACCTGCGGACAGCCCGAGTCTTGCGAGCGTGGTGGTGGGGAGCCGACTTGAGCCATGCCCGGGTCCGGGGCCTCTGGGCCTGGCGGGTCTTGCTCCGAATGGGCCGTCTGTTCTTTGCCGCCCGGCGGAGGGTCTGGGAACTCCGGCAGGCGCGCGAGGAAGCCCGTCGGCGGCGAGCCGAGGAAGTCTTACGGGAGCGGCGCAGTCCGAGGTGACTTATGACCCGACCCAGGGGCGAGAGTTTAGACCCGAAGGCCGTCCGTCGTTTCGGTCTGCTCGTCAAGTACCGTCATCCCCGGGCGCCCGAGACGACCGCCCGGGTCGTCCAGGAGGTCCGGGCCTCCGGCGGCCAGGCGTATCTCCCGGAGGAATGCCGGGGCCGCTTGGGCGAGGCCGTCGAGCGGGACGTCCAGTGGCTCCCCTTGCCCGAGTTGGCCGCCGCCGTCGACTGCATGGTCGTCATCGGCGGAGACGGGACGTTCCTACAAGCCGTCCGGAGCATCGCCGGTCGGCCCGTCCCTGTCCTGGGCATCCACCTGGGCCGGTTGGGTTTCCTGACGGAGGTGACCGTCGAAGAGGTCCCGGCCGTCTTCGAGGCCTTCCGCCAGGGCCGCCTGCAGGTCCAGCCCCGGACGCTCCTGCAGGCGACCATCGAACGGACGGACGGGCCTTTAGGCCCCTTCACGGTCCTCAACGACGTCGTCGTCAACAAGTCGGCCCTCGCCCGGATCATCGACCTCCGGGTGACGGTCGACGGGGAATTCCTGACGAACTATCGGGCCGACGGCCTGATCATCGCCACGCCGACGGGGTCGACGGCCTACTCGCTCTCGGCCGGCGGGTCCATCGTGTACCCGACGGTCCCGGTCATCCTGCTGACGCCCATCTGTCCGCACGCCCTGACCCAGCGGCCCATCCTCCTGCCGGACACGGCCCGGGTCGAAGTCGTCCTGGAGGTCGAGAACGAGGACGTCGTCGTCACCCTGGACGGCCAGCAGGGCTACCCCCTGGGATTTCGGGAGCGGGTCGTCGTCCGGAAGGCGCCCGAGCCGCTTCGATTCGTGACCCACCCCGAGCGGTCCTTCTTCGAGACGCTCCGGATGAAACTGAAATGGGGAGAGTGAGTCGTAAATTGCGAATTGCGGATTGTAGATTGATTGCGAACAGAACCGTTCGGTTCGTGAGAATGGCGTCGGGACAACCCTTCCCAACGCCCGGGAAGCACGATTTTTCAAAGAGGTGGGCTCATAAATCCGACCATGGACCATAGACCATGGACCCCAGACCATAGACCGGCTGGGGCCCAGGGGTCTATGGTCCATGGTCTATGGTCGGATGTCGATGACGGCGATGGCGAAGGAGTGGCCGTCTCTGACGGAAGATGTCCTCCGACGCTACGAGCGGCTCCTCCGGCGGACCGAGGCGACCCACACGATGGTCCTGGAGGGCTTCCGGTCCGTCCGGGAGGCCCTGGAATACGTCGATGACCCGCCCGTCGGGGTCGTCGTCGAGCGGTCCCGCTTGGCGAGTCCCGAATGGAAGGGCGTCCAGGCCGCCCTGAAGCGGCATCGGAAGGTGCCCGTCTATGTGTGCACCCGAGAGCAAATGGCGCGTCTTTCGACCGTCGAGACGCCGCCTGGCCTCTTAGCCCTCTGGTCTCGTCCACCGGAGCGGTCGTGGCCGCCCCCGGCAGAGGGCTACTATGCGTACTTCTATCAAATCCGGGACCCCGGTAACCTGGGGACGATCTTCCGGACGGCCCTGGGCGCCGGGATTCGGGGTCTCCTGCTGTCGCCGGGCTCCGTCTCCCCGTACAACCCGAAGGCCACCCGGGCCAGCATGAGCGCCTGCCTGCGGGTCCCCTTCTGGACGGACGTTGCGCCGAGCCATCTGATCCGATGGTATCAGCAGGACCGGATGCCCCTGATCGTCGTCCATCCCAGCCGGCCCCGTCCCCTCTGGAATCTCCGATGGCCGCCCCGGGGCGTGCTCGTCTTCGGGGGCGAGACGGCCCCCCTCCCGGAGGTCCTCTCGTCCCTGCCCGGGGCCCACGTCCCCATGCGGGCCCCGATGGACAGCCTCAACGTGGCCGTCGCCGCTACGGTCGCCTTCTACGAACGCCTCCACGCCCAAAGCCATAAATAGGGCCATTCAGGAATTCGGCAATCCGGGAGTTCGGGAACTCGGGCATTGGGGGGCCGGCCGACCGTCTTCATCCCAGCCCCGCTCGTTAGAGCGGGGCTGCGGCCATCCGGGAACGATGGATGCCCCCCTTGTTTTCTACGTCGGCCGTCGAACGGCCCTCCCGAAGGGCCGAATTCCCGAACTGCCTTATTGCCGAACTCCCGAGCTCCCGAATTCCCGAATCCCCGATACTCATTCCGCTTGCAGGAGCAGGGCCTGGAAGTAGGCCGTCTCGGGCACGCTCAGGAGGAAGGGATGGTCGGGAGGTTGATGCCGCCACGCCAGGATGCGGAACCGCCGGGGGATGCTGGCGGCCGCCTGGTAGACGACCCGTACGAAAGTCTCCGGCCGGACATGATGCGAGCACGTGCAGGTCAGGAGCCATCCGCCGGGCCGGACCAGGCGCATCGCCTGCCGGTTGAGTTCCCGGTAGGCCCGGATCGCATTGGGCAGGTCCCGTCGGGACGGCGCCAGGGGCGGCGGGTCGAGGATGACGATGTCAAAGCGGGCCCGTTGGCGGACTAAGTGCCGCACGTAGTCGAATACGTCGGCCTGGACCCACTCGATGCGGTCCTGCACGCCGAGGCGCTCGGCCTGCCGTTCGCCCAGCTCGAGGGCCTTCCGGCTCGTCTCGACGGCCACGGCCTTCTGAGCGCCCCCGAGGACGGCCGCCAGGCTGAAGCTCCCCGTGTAGGCGCAGAGGTCCAGGGCGGTCCGGTCTCGGGCATGGCGGCCGACCCAGAGGCGGTTCTCCCGCTGGTCCAGGTAGAAGCCCGTCTTGTGGCCCTCGACCCAGTCGACGAGGTACTCGACGCCGCCTTCCCGAATCGTCAGGACCGCCGGGACGTCGCCCCAGAGGACGCCGACGCGGTCGTCCAGGCCCTCGGCCTGCCGGGCCCGGCCGACGCTCTTTTCGGCGATCCCCTTCAGGGGGAACCGCCGCAGGGCCTCGACGATGGCGTCCCGTTGGGTGTCCATCCCCAGGGTCAGGATTTGCAGGACGGCATGGCCGTCGTAGTAATCGACGATGAGGCCCGGCAGGCCGTCGGCCTCGGCGTGGACCCACCGCCAGGCGTTCGTGTCAGGCCACTCCGCCAGCCAATGCGCCCGCAGGTCCCAGGCCTGCCGGAATCGCTCGTACCAGAATTCGGCATCGACCGAAATCGGCCCGTAGCTGACGACCCGGGCGACGATCTGGCTGTGGGGATTGTAGTACGCCAGGGCGATGAACTCATGGGACTCCCGTTCGACGAGCCGGACCCACGACCCGGCCGGCAGGACCGGCAGGCCGGCGGCCTCCCATTCACCGCGGCGGACCCAGAGCTGACCCCGCCGGACACGGCGGGCCAGCGAGCGGGGGACCTGGACGACCGGATGCATCGATACCTCATAGGGCAGGTGGGTAGGTCGGCAGGTGGGCAGATAGGCAGTTGGCAGATGGGGAGGTGGGCAGGTGGGCAGTCGGCAGGTCGGCAGATGGGCAGGTCGGGTGACGGGCGTTGATCCTCGGGACACCGGCCGTCCTGCCGGTGGCTTCTGTAGAGAGCCCGCCGTCCTGCGGGCGTCCTCCTCATGCACCGCCCGTCCTGGCCGGGTCGATCCCCTCTGAACACCGCCAGTCATGGCGGTGTCATCCCCTCTGAACACCGCCAGTCATGGCGGTGTCATTCCCTCCGAACACCGCCAGCCATGGCGGTGTCATTCCCTTTGAACACCGCCAGTCATGGTGGTGTCATCCTTCACAAGCTTGAAAAATCGAGGTCGCCGGGCCACCGTTTTCCCGGATAGGAGCCGCATTTCTCCCAACCGAACAGCTCTGATAACGAACTATTACCCGGGTCAAGGGAGCCACCCGCACGGGTATCCCTCCCCTGCCTGCCCACTTGCCGACGGCCCATCTGCCGACGGCCTATCTGCCGACCTGCCCATCTGCCTTATTGCCTTACCGCCTTCCTCGTCACGACGTCCGCCAGCAGGTCGATCAGCCGGGGGTCGTCGTTGGGCATGGGCGTCCGGACGAGGTGGAGGCCCATCGACCGGGCCTCGGCCTGGGCCTCGACGTCGATGTCGTACAGGACCTCCAGGTGGTCCATCAGGAACCCGATGGGGGCCGCCAGTACGTGGGTCCCGCCGCCTTCTCGATAGGCCCGAAGGACCTCGATCAGGTCGGGGCCCAGCCAGGGTTCAGAGCCGCCGCCGGCGCTCTGGTAGGCTATCGTCCAGTGCGGCAGGCGGCACCGCTCGGCCAGGACCCGGGCCGTCGCCTCGAACTGGGTCGGATAGGGGTCGCCCCACCGGCGGACCCGTTCGGGCAGGCTGTGATTCGTGAAGACGACGAGGGCCGTCTCCGGGAGACCCCGACGGGCGTCTTCGATGCGGCTCTGCCATAAGGCCAGGAACAGGGGATGTAGGTGCCAGTCGTCGGCGAAGGTCCACGCCATCGGGTTCGTCAAGCCCTGATTGGCTTCCTGCACGACCCGGTAGTAGCCGTCCGTACTCAAGCGGGAACGGAAGGGTGCCAGGGCCACGCCAATGGCCCGGTCGAGGCCGTCCCGGGCCATCCGGGGGACGACGTCCTCGATAAAAGGCGGTGAATGCTTCATCGCCCAGTATACGCGAAAGCGCCCCGGCGAGGCCCGTTCCAGGGCCTGCTGGAGACCGGCGGCGAGGCGCTCCGTGATGCCGTACAGGGGGGAGCCGCCGATGGCCCGATAGCGTTCTTTCAAGTGGGCCACGGCCTCGGGGTCGGGGTCCGTCCGGCGGTAAAACTGCAAGATGTGACGCAGGTAAGCGTAGATGGCCTCGTCGTCCATCGAGGGCGGACTTCCGTAAGCCATCACGAGGACGCCGACGGGAGAGGGCGGCATCGGCCTTACCTCTTACCTCGGGAGTCAGGATGCCAGGCTACAAGATGCAGGATGCAGGACAGGAATGCGGAATGAACTCCAAGCCCCGCTCGCAAGAGCGGGGTCCGGGGCCATTCGGTAAGTCGGGCATCCGGCAGTCGGGCGGATAGCATCCCCGCCCCGCTCGCCTGAGAGCGGGGTCGCCATTTCGACGGGACGGCGGGATGGCGGCACGCCGTAACGACCACCGATTCAACTTCCAGACGATTCGCTGTTCGCTACTCGCCGTTCGCCATTCGATAGAGCCCGCCGTCATGCGGGTGCCTTTCAGTACGCCTATCGGGTCACGACAGGAGCTTCCGAAGGCGGACCAGGGGTTTCCACCGGGGGTCGATGAACTCCTCCGTGCAAACGCACGGCTCGACGTTGCGGTTCGCCCCGCAGGTCGGACAGATTCCCCGACAGTCGGCCCGGCACAGGCGCTTGAAGGGGACCTGCAGGAGAATCTGTTCGTGGATCATATTCCAGACGTCGATGCGTTCCTGCTCGAAGAAGGTCGTGATGGCGTCCTCCGGCTGAGTCAGCCGCTGGGAGTGGCTCGGCGCTTCCGACAGAGGCAGATAGATGGAGTCGAACCGGACGTCGACGACCTGATCAAAGGCGGTCAGGCAACGGTCGCACTGCAGTCGGACCTGGGTATGGACCTGACCGACGACCCGGACCCGCTGGGGCGACCCCGAGAATCGGACCCGGAACCGGACCGGGGCGACCAGACGGACGTCGTCGGCGATCATTTCAAAACGTTCAGGCCGGACCCGCCGACGGAGTTCGACCCGGGGCTGGTCCTCCAGGGTCTGGACGAGGAACCACTCCCGGTAGTATCGGTTGTCAGTCACGACTTCGGACATCGGACGACCTCAAAGGCCTCGGACGGTGTCCGTATATAGTTAGGCGGTTCCCGACCGGAGTTCAACGATGCGGGGTCGGGACCGGCCGTTCGACACCGAGCGTCCCACGGCCCATCGGACCGAGGCACGGCCGGCCCTTCATCGCGGCGCCAGCGTCTGATACAATCTCTCGACTTGCTACCTGCGAGCGGAGCTGGGAGTTCACTTCACATTCCCATCCTGCACCTCCGCCCGAGGTGTCGTCTATGCGGTCTCGATGGATTTTCCGATTGCCGCCATGGGTCATCGTTGCATCGGTAGCCCTCGGCCTGAACGGGTCGGCCGGCCGGACCGCCGAGCGCGAGGCCGAGAAACTGCCCGAAATCCGGCTGTGCGTCAAGAAGGGCGTGTGTATCACCGTCGAGGTGGCGGCGACGGACGCGGCCCGCCAGCGGGGTCTCATGTTCCGGACCCGCCTGCCGGCCGACCGGGGAATGCTCTTCGTATTCGATACCGAAGACTTCTGGCCCTTCTGGATGAAGAACACCCGGATCCCCCTCGACATGATATGGATCGGTTCGGACAAGACGGTCGCCTTCATCCTGGAAGACGTCCCGCCCTGCAAGGCGGACCCATGCCCGACCTATGCGCCACTCCGGCGGGCCCGATACGTCCTCGAGGTCCCGGCCGGGTCCGTCCGGAAGTGGAAGCTGTCGGTCGGCCAGCCGGTGACCTTCGAGTGGCCGCCGAAGAATCCCGACAGCTCCCGGGTACCGGACCCCAGACCCCGGGAGGGTACGGGAAGGGAAGGCGCTTGGCAGAGCCTTTGGTCCGTGAGAATCCCGAACGGATCGGCTTTTCCGACCCTTCGGGGCGGCGGTTTTTGAAGGGACGGAGGGACGAGCCACGGTCTTGGGCCGACGGGCCGGTCGGGATTATCCTTCCATCGAACCAGTCTCATAAATCCGACGAGACCGGGATCGGACCCTCGATATCGGACCCCAGACCACGGACCATGGACCATAGACCATGGTCCCCTGGGCCCAAGCCGGTCTATGGTCTGGGGTCTATGGTCCATCCCTCCGTTCCTTTGAAACATCGGGCTCCCCGGGCGATGGGAAAGGTTGTTCCGACGCCATTCTCACGGGCCGAACGGCTCTGTTATCAGAGCCGTTCGGTTGGGAGAAATGCGGTTCCCATCCGGGAAAACGGTGGCCCGGCGATCTCGATTTGCTAAGGATGACACCGCCATGACGGGCGGTGTTCGGAGGGGATCGACCCGGCCAGGACGGGCGGTTCACGAAGATGACGCCCCCATGACGGCGGGCTCTCTACGGAAGCCACCGGCATGACGGCCGGTGTGCCGGGGATCGACGCCCGTCTCTCGACCTGCCCACCTGCCAAATGCCCATCTGCCGACCTGCCGACTGCCCATCTGCCCACCTGCCCATTTGCCACCTGCCCATCTGCCGACCTGCCCACCTGCCCGTCGGCCGACTGCCCACCCGCCGAATGCTTGAAACATCGCGCTTTCCGGGGGATAGAAAAGATTGTTCTGACGCCATTCTCACGAACCGAACGGCTGTGTTATCTTTCCTGGCACCTGGGACCGTCATCAGGGAGGCAGGCTATGCGTGCGGAGAGGATCGCCGGTATCGTCCTGGCCGCCGGCCAGAGCACGCGCTTTAAGGCCGGCCGGCAGAAACTCTTGTTCCCGCTCTTGGGCCGGTCCGTCGTCGGATGGGTCGTCCGCCGGTGTCGGCAGGCCGACGTGGACCCCGTCGTGGTCGTCGTCGCCGACGCCGATGGACCCGTGGTCGAGCAGGTCCGACGGGAAGTGCCCGACGCCCCCCTCCGGTGGGCCGTCCAGGCCGTGCCCCGGGGGACGGGCGACGCCGTCCTGCAGGCCCGGCCTGTCTTGGAGGACTATCAGGGACCTGTCCTCATCATCAACGGCGACACCCCGGCGGTCCGGCCCGAGACGATCCGGTCTCTCCATGAAGCCCACTGGCGGGCGGGGGCGGCCCTGACCCTGGCGACGGGCGTGCTCGCCGACCCCGCCGCCTACGGACGGGTCCTCCGGGACGAGCACGGCCGGGTCCGAGCCGTCCGGGAATGGGCCGAATGCGACCCGGCCGAGCGGGCCATCCCGGAGGTCAACCTGGGCGTGTACATCGCCGAGTGGCCCCTCCTGGTCGAGTACCTGGAACGGCTGACGCCGCATCCGGACAAGGGCGAATACTACCTGACGGACGTGGTCGCCCGGATGGTCGCCGACGGACGGCCCGTCGTCGGTTACCGTCTGCAAGACCCGGCCGAGGCCCTCGGCGTAAACACGTGGGAGGAACTTCACACTGTTCAAGACGTCTTGGCCCGGCAGGTCGTTCGAGAGTGGGTCCGGCGGGGCGTTCACTTCCTGGCCCCCGACCGGGTCTGGCTGGGCGCCGACGTCGTCCTGGGTGCCGACGTCGTCGTCTACCCGGACGTCGTCCTGGAGGGCGCGACGGTCATCGGCGACCGGACGGTCCTCTACCCGGGCGTCCGGATTCGGGACAGCCGGGTCGGGGCCGACGCCGTCGTGTGGGACCACAGCGTCATCGAGGGGAGCCTCGTCGGCGACCGGTGCCAGGTCGGCCCGATGGCCCGCCTCCGGCCGGGGACGGTCCTGGAAGCGGAAGCCCGCATCGGCAACTTCGTCGAGGTCAAGAACAGCCGCATCGGGACCGGCTCGAAGGCCCTGCACCTGACATACCTGGGGGACGCCACCGTCGGCCGGAACGTCAACGTCGGGGCCGGCACGATCACCTGCAACTACGACGGCTTTCAGAAGCACCCGACGGTCATCGAGGACGACGTCTTCATCGGGAGCGACAGCCAGCTCGTGGCGCCGGTCCGGGTCGGTCGGGGCGCTTACGTGGCGGCCGGCTCGACGATCACGCGAGACGTGCCGCCCGATAGCCTGGCCATCGCCCGGGCCCGGCAGGAAAACAAGGAGGGCTGGGTCGAACGCCGCCGACGCCGCGCCCAGGGTCATCCGACCTCACCGGGCGAATAGCGGGTAGTGAATGGCGAATGGTCCAGAGCCTGGGGTCGTGCCTGGACTCCGTCCCGTCGTCACGACGTCACGTTGGAACGGCGGCCCCGCGCGGGTGGGCGGCGTCGAGATGCAAATGCCCACCGGCCTATCTGCCCATCTGCCGAACTGCCGAATTACCGAATTCCCAATCTTGGGACCCGGCACCCGGGACCTGGAACCCTTAATCTGAGACGTCTATTCCCCGAGCGGTCGTTCGTAGATGCGGTAGACCTTCGTCCGCCGGGCGCCGATGCGCTCGAGGGGACGGTTCATCAAGTCGTTGTCCTCTAGGATCCAGGAGAACTCGGCGTGGGTGTAACCCTTGCGGGCACCCCGCTGGTACAGCTCCGAGTACAGCAAAATCTCGATCCCCCGGTGGCGGAAATCGTGCCGGACGCCCAACGTGATGACCCGAAAGCCCTGAATCCGTCGGAGGCCCCGCAGGAGCGTCCACCAACCGAAGGGAAGGAGCCGACCGTCGGGAATCCGCCGCAGGACCTCATAGACGTCGGGAATCCCGATCGTGAAAGCGACCGGCCGGCCGTCCCACTCGGCGACCAGCGCCAGGTCGGGGTCGGCGATGGGCTTCAAGTCCCGGGCGATGGCCACGAACTCCCGGTGGAGCATGGGGACAAAGCCCCAGTTCCGACACCAGGCGTCGTTGTAAATGCTTCGCAGGACGTCGGCCTCCTCCTCGAGCCGCCGGAGCTGAAGCGTCCGGACCGTCAGTCGGGGACCCCACTTCTGGGCGACGCGCTCGCCCAGGGCGACGACCTCGTCTATCCGGATGGTCGTCTTGTCGACCTCCCAGGCCCAGAGGTCCTTGGCCTTCCGGAAGCCGAGGGCCTCGAGGAATTCGGCGTAGTACGGCGGGTTGTAGGGCATCAGGACGGCCGGCGGTCGGTCGAAGCCCTCGACGAGGAGGCCGCACTCCTCGTTGGTCGAAAAGTTCATCGGTCCCCGGACGGACTGCAGGCCCCAAGCCCGGAGCCATTCAAAGACGCTGTCCATCAACGCCCGGGCGACGGCCGGGTCGGGGACGCATTCAAAGAAGCCGAAGAAGCCGACGGGCTCGTGGTGATACCACTCGTGGAGCTCGTTGCGAATGGCGGCCACCCGCCCGACCGGACGGCCGTCCTGCCATGCGACAAAGTACTCGGCCATGCCGTGTTCGAAGAAGGGATGCTTGCGGGGGTCCAGCCGCTTCTTCATCTCGACCCGGAGCGGCGGGACCCAGGGGTCCGACGGGCCGTACAGCCGCCACGGCAGGTCGATGAAGGCCGCCAGGTCCCGATACGACTCGACCGGACGAACGATAAGACCCATTGCCTCGGGATTGGGTGTTCGGGGCCGGGGAATCAGGTCCCCCACGTTGAAGTAGCGAGCGACGAATCGTCTGGAGTCCGGGGTCCATCTTGCGACCCCGCTCTACCGAGCGGGGCTTGGACAAATGGCTGCGACCCCGCTCTCCGACGAGTGGGGCTTGGATGAAAACGGCCCATCCGCCCCCTCTCTACGGAATCAATCCCATCCGGCGGCCGACCTTCTGGAGCTTCTCGAGGGCAAAGCTGAGCTGGGCCTCCGTGTGGATGGCCATGCAACTCAGACGGATGCGGGCCGTGCCCTCCGGGACGGCCGGGGCGATGACCGGGTTGCCGTAAACGCCCTCGTCGAAGAGCTCCCGCCAGAACCGAAACGTCGTCAGGTTGTCCCCGATGATGACCGGAATGATCGGCGTCTGCGTGTCCCCCGTGTTGTATCCCAGCTCCTTCAAGCCCTTCAGGAGAAACCGGGCGTTCTCCCACAGGCGCTGACGGCGCTCGGGCTCCCGCTTCATGACCTCCAGGGCGGCCAGGACCGTGGCGATGGCCGCCGGCGGGATGCTGGCGCTGAAGATCAGACTCCGGGCATGGTGCTTGAGATAGTCGATGACCTCAAACTCCCCGGCGACAAAGCCCCCGATGCTGGCAAAAGACTTGCTGAAGGTCGCCATGATGAGGTCGACCCGGTCCGTCAGGCCGAAGTGCTCGGCCGTCCCGGCCCCCGTCGGTCCCAGGACGCCCATCGCGTGGGCGTCGTCGACCATCAGACGGGCCCCATACCGCTGACATACCTCGACGACGCCCGGCAGGTCTACGATGTCCCCCTCCATGCTGAAGACGCCGTCGACGACGACCAGCTTGCCCCGGTCCTCGGCCCGCTGAAGCGCCCGCTCGAGGTCCTCCAGGTCGTTGTGCCGAAACCGGAGCGTCTCCCCGAAGGCCATCCGACAGCCGTCGACGATACTGGCGTGATTCAGCTTGTCGATGATGACGACGTCGTCCTTGCCGACCAGCGTGGCGATGACCCCCAGGTTCGTCTGGTAGCCCGTCGAAAAGACCAACGCCGCCGGCTTGCCGACAAACTCGGCCAAGCGCCGTTCGGCTTCCACATGGAGGTCCAGCGTCCCGTTCAGGAAGCGGCTCCCCGTGCAACTCGTGCCGTACTTGTCCAGGGCCCGCTTGGCCGCCGCGATGACCTCCGGATGATGCGTCAGCCCCAGGTAGTTGTTGCTCCCCAGGTTGACCCGGGGCTTGCCGTCGATGACGATCTCGGCCCCCGTCGACGCCTGGATCTCGACGAAGTAGGGGTACCAGCCCGCCGCCCGGGCCCGCCGGGCGTCTTCATAAGCATAGCATTTCGCGAACAGGTCCCGACCCATAAGGAGTCCCTGCGTCTGAGGAATCAGTCCAGGCAGGGCCGAATCCGACGACTTTGCGGAGAAACCACGCCCCTCCCCGTCGGAGAAGTCCTCCTTCCCCTCATCCGGCCCTCCCAGGGCACCATGGCCCGTGCCCGACGACGCGTGGATAGGCCTAATCTACCACACACCTGCCCGAAAGGCAAACCCCATGAGAACATCCCTAACAGAGCCGTCCGGGAGGTGAGAAGTGCGATGGGAAGCGGAAAGGGCGCCTCCACGAAGGCACGATGTCTCAGGCATTCGGCAGTTGGGCAGGTGGGCAGGTGGGCAGATGGGCAGGTGGGCAGGTCGGCCGGTCGGGCGATGGGCATTTGGCAGGTGGGCAGGTGGGCAGATGGGCAGGTCGGCAGATGGGCAGGTCGAGAGACGGGCGTCGATCCCCGGCCCACCGGCCGTCATGCCGGTGCCTTTCGTAGAGAGCCCGCCGTCCTGCGGGCGTCCTCCTCATGCACCGCCCGTCATGGCCATGTCAATCCCCTCCGAACACCGCCAGAGATGGCGGTGTCAATCCCATCTGAACACCGCCAGCCATGGCGGTGTCATCCGCTCCGAACACCGCCAGGGATGGCGGTGTCATCCCCTCTGAACACCGCCCGTCATGGCGGTGTCATCCTTAACAAGCTTGAACAATCGAGATCGCCGGGCCACCGTTTTTCCCGGATGGGAACCGCATTTCTCCCGACCGAACGGCTCTGCTAAGGAATGGGGCATGGGGAAGGGCGGATGGTGAGTAGAACCGGTCTCGCAAATCCGACGGGACCGGGTTCGGACCCTCGATGTCCGACCAAAGACCCCAGACCATCGACCACGGATCATCGACCATGGACTGGCCCAAGCCGGTCTATGGTCCATGGTCTGGGGTCTATGGTCTATGGTCGGATTTATCGTCTAAGGGCCCGTCGTGCCTTCGGCAGGCCCCCGGGCCTCCGGGCGGACGAACTCGTAGCCCAACTGACCGCAGGCGGCCATCACCCGGCGGCCCCGATTCTGACGGACCGTCACGGTCAGACCGTGGGACCGCAGGATACGGGCGAACGCCTCGACGGCCTCCGGGGTCGGCTCCTCCAAGGGGAAGATGGGGGCCGGATTGTAGGGAATCAGGTTCACCTTGCACCGGAGGGGTCTCACGAGACGGGCCAGGCGCCGGGCGTGCTCGGGCCGGTCGTTGACGCCACCGATCAGGGTGTACTCGATGGTGACCCACTCCCGGCGGGTCTCCAGGGGGACCTCCCGAAGGGCCTGCATCAGCTCGAAGAGGCCGTACTTGCGCTCGACGGGGACGAGCCGGGCCCGCAGGGCCGGCTCGGGCGCATGGAGCGAGACGGCCAGCCGGGGACGGACCGGGCGGGTCATCAGTCGGCGAATGCCGGGGACGATGCCGACGGTCGAGACCGTCGTGTGCCGGGGTCCGATGCCCAGGCCCCGGGGGTCCCACAGGATGTCGAGGGCCTTCTCGACGGCGTCCAGATTCAGGAGGGGCTCGCCCATGCCCATCAGGACCACGTTCCAGCCGACGACTTCCGGGTGGTCGGCCCGGACGACGAGGACCTGGCCGACGATCTCGCCGGCCGTCAGGTTGCGTCCGAAGCCCATCGCGCCCGTCACGCAGAAGCGACAGCCCATCGGACATCCGACCTGCGTGCTGACGCAGACGGTCGCCCGGCCGTCGGGACGGGGCATGAAGACGGTCTCGACGACGGCCCCGTCGGTCAGGCGCAGGACGTATTTGACGGTCCCGTCGTCGGCGACGTCTCGACGGAGGGGCTCGGGCCACTCGATGACGGCCCTCTCGGTCAGGGCCTCCCGGAGGGCCCGCGGCAGGTCCGTCATCCCGTCAAAGGACCGGGCCTGCCGGGCATACAGCCACATAAAGAGCTGGTCTCCCCGATAGGCCGGCCAGCCCTGGGCGGTCGCCCAGGCCCGCAGTTCGGCCCGGGTCATCCCGATCAGGGCCACGCGTCCGGCCTGGACCGACAGAACGGCTGTCCTCATCTGACGCCGCTTTTCCATATTCCCACCTTGCATCCTCTTCCGGCGTCCCCGTATGATAGTCTCCGATGACTATGATAGTCCCTAACGCCCCCGGGAGGGATGGATTGGCGGACCACCCGGACCTGTCTCCCCCGATGCCGACGCGTTTGACCGCCCTGGCCGCTCGCATCGCAGACCATCGAGCGCGGGTTTGCGTGATGGGCCTGGGCTACGTGGGCCTGCCCCTCGTCGAAGCCCTCCTCGAGACGGGTTTTCCCGTCCTGGGCCTGGACGTCGATCCCCGAAAGGTCCGTCTCGTCCAGGCGGGGGACCTGACGACCTATCACGTCCGCCCGGAAGTGTTCCGGGCCGCCCTGGCCGAGGGCCGCCTGACGGTGTCGGACCGACCCGAGGTCCTGGACCGGGCCGACGTCGTCGTCATCTGCGTGCCGACGCCCCTCAGCAAGCATCGGGACCCCGACCTTTCTTACGTCATCCAGGCCGCCCAGACGGTCGCCGAGCACCTCCACGAGGACCAACTGATCGTCCTGGAGAGCACGACCTACCCGGGGACGACCCGAGAAGTCCTTCAGGGGGCTCTCGCCGCCCGGGGACTTCAGGTCGGCCAGGATTACGCCGTCGCCTTCTCGCCCGAGCGCATCGACCCCGGGAATCCCCGCTTCGGCCTGCGGAACACGCCCAAGGTCGTCGGGGGCCTGACGCCCGTGTGCCGTTGGCTGGCCAGCCTGTTCTATCGCCAGTTCGTCGAGCGGGTCGTCGAGGTCTCCTCGCCCGAGGCGGCCGAGATGACGAAGCTGTTGGAGAACATCTTCCGGGCCATCAACATCGGCCTGGTCAACGAGCTGGCCGTCGTCTGTGAAAAGCTCGGGATCGACGTCTGGGAGGTCATCGAGGCCGCCTCGACGAAGCCCTTCGGTTTCATGACCTTCTGGCCGGGCCCCGGCCTGGGCGGCCACTGCATCCCCGTCGACCCTCTCTATCTGTCCTGGCGGGTCCGGAGCCTCAACACGATGGTCCGGTTCGTGGACCTGGCCGACGAGGTCAACCGCCAGATGCCGTCTTATGTGGCCCACCGGATGGCGCTCTGCCTGAACGAGCAGGGCAAGGCCGTCCGGGGCGCCCGGGTCCTCCTGCTGGGCATCACGTACAAGCCGGACGTGGCCGACGTCCGGGAGTCGCCGGCCAACGACATCGCCCGCTATCTCCTCGGATGGGGGGCCGACCTGATGTATCACGACCCCTACGTGCCGGTCTGGGAGATCGATGGCGGACCGGTCCCCCGCCTGGCCATCGAGGTCCCGACGGGTCCGGCCTGGCAGGCCCTGGCCGACTTTGACCTCGTGGCCGTCGTGACGGACCACGCCTGGTACGACTACCCGACGCTCGTCGAGCACAGTCCCTGCATCTATGACTGCCGGGATGCCTTCCGGCGGCGCGGCGTGGCGCCCCGGCGGCCCGGCCAAATCTGGAAGCTGGGCGCCCCCGGCGCCCGGCCCTCATCGGCGAGGTGACCCATGCGCGTGATGGTCGTCGGCGGCGGCGGCCGCGAGCACGCCATCGCCTGGAAGCTCTCGATGAGCCCGGGCGTCCAGAAAATCTATGTCGCCCCGGGCAACGGCGGCACGGAGCTCATCGGCCAGAACATCGACCTGGACGTGACGGAGGTCGTCCCCTTGGCCGACCTCGCCCGACGGCTGGACGTCCGCCTGGTCGTCGTCGGGCCCGAGCTTCCCCTCGCCCTGGGCATCGTGGACGAAATGCGGAGCCTCGGCGTCCCGGTCTTTGGCCCGACCCGGATGGCCGCTCAGGTCGAGACGAGCAAAGCCTTTGCCAAGGACCTCATGCGGCGACACGGCATCCCGACGGCCCCCTTCGAGGTCGTCACCCACATGGGCGAGGTCCCGGCCGTCCTCGGCCGGGTCGGCCTGCCTTGCGTCATCAAGGCCGACGGCCTCGCCGGCGGGAAGGGGACCTTCATCGTCCACGAGGAAGCCGAGGCCCTCCGGGTCGCCGAAGACCTTTTGGAGAAACGGGTCCTCGGCGATGCCGGTAGGGCCCTCGTCATCGAGCAGTTCCTGACGGGCGTCGAGGTGTCCTTCCAGGTCCTCACGGACGGCTTTCACGTCCTCCCCCTGGCGACGAGCCAGGACTACAAGCGGGCCTTCGACGATGACCAGGGACCCAATACGGGCGGCATGGGCGCCTACTCGCCGTCGGTCTACATGACGCCGGACCTCCATCAGCGCATCATGAACGAGGTCGTCAAGCCGACCCTCCGGGCCCTGGACCAGGAGGGGCGGACCTTTATGGGCGTCCTCTACGCCGGCCTGATGCTGACCCGGGAGGGTCCCCGGGTCCTCGAGTTCAACTGTCGGTTCGGCGATCCCGAGACGCAGGCCGTCCTGCCCCGGATGGAGGCGGACTTGCTGGAAGTCCTGGACGCCGCCGTCCGGGGCGAGCTCGACCGGGTCCAGGTCCGGTGGACGCGGGAGGCGTGCGTCTGCGTCGTCCTGGCGTCCCAGGGGTATCCGGGCCGCTACGAAAAGGGGAAGGTCATCACGGGCCTGGCCGACGCCCAGGCCCTCCCGGGCGTCTTCGTCTTCCACGCCGGGACCCGGCGGGTCGTGACGGAAGAAGACGGCCGACCCGTCGAACAGTGGCTCACGCACGGCGGTCGGGTCCTCAACGTGTGCGCCCTCGGCGAGACCCTCCGCCAAGCCCGGGAGCGGGCCTACGAGGCCGTCCGACGGATTGCTTTTGACGGGATGTTCTACCGAAGCGACATCGCCCTCAAGGCCGTCGAGCTCCTGGACCGTCGGGCCGCCCGACCGGCGGGACCGTAGGGACGGGCCGGGTGCAGGATGTTAGTCCCAGGTCCCGGGGCAAAGGGCGCCGGGCCCTATGGTCTTTTATCAGAGCCGTTCGGTCGGGAGAAATGCGGTTCCCATCCGGGAAAAACGGTGGTCCGGCGATCTCGATGTTTCAAGCTTGTTAAGGATGACACCGCCATCCCTGGCGGTGTTCAAAGGGGATGACACCGCCATGACTGGCGGTGTCCGGAGGGATGACACCGCCATGACTGGCGGTGTTCGAAGGGGATGACACCGCCATGACTGGCGGTGTTCGGAGGGGATGGACACCGCCATCCCTGGCGGTGTTCGGAGGGGATCGACCCGGCCAGGACGGGCGGTGCATGAGGAGGACGCCCGCAGGACGGCGGGCTCTCTACGGAAGCCACCGGCACGACGGCCGGTGTCCCGGGGATCGACGCCCGTCGCCCGACCTGCCCATCTGCCTATCTGCCGACCTGCCAAATGCCCACCTGCCTACCTGCCCACCTGCCTATCTGCCGACTGCCCATCTGCCAAATGCTTGAAACATCGCGCTTTCGTGGAGGCGCCCTTTCCGCTCTCCATCTCACTTCTCACCTCCCGAACGGCTCTGTTATTTGAACCATTCTCATAAATCCGACGGAACCGGGATCGGACCCTCGACATCCGACCATAGACCACAGACCATGGACCCCCGGGGGCCACGGCCGGTCTATGGTCTGGGGTCTATGGTCTGTGGTCAGATTCCGGGCCTGACCCAACGCAACACCCCCCCCACCAAGGAATCGATAACTACCATGAGAAGCAGGCGGGTGCGACCCCGCCCTATCCCCACGACCCACTGCCGAATCGCACAGACGACGCAAGTATCCAACGGAGGGAGTGCCCATGAACCGGTATGGACGATGCCTGTGGACCGTCGCCGTGTTGAGCCTCGCCGTCGGCTGGGGCCAGGCCCCGGTCCGGGCTCAGTACGACGACTTCGACATGTGGTACGAAGAATTCCAGCTCGAAAACGCCTGGCAGAGCTGGTGGAATATGGAGTGGGCCAACGCCCTGGGGGACGACTACCCGGCCCCCGAATACATGGACGACGCCGGCAACTTCTACTATGAGGACGCCTACGGCTACCTGCACGACTACGACACCGGCATGTCGGACGTCGAGTGGGGCTCCGTCGAGTCCAGCATCTACGGCATCCAGAAGGCCCATCCCGTCGGCCCCCAGGGCCGCGTCCGGTCCCTCTACCAGGCGGCCTCGGACGCCCGATGGCTCCAGGACGCCTCGGCCCTCCTGGCGCCCCGCCTGAAGGCACCCGACGCCACCTGGCGGGAGCTTTACGTCGGGGCCTTTCTGGAAGCCGGCCGGGCCGCCCAGGGCCGGGGAAGCTTCCAGCAGGCCCTCCGGTATTTGGAGCAAGCCGCCCAGCGGGCGGACCGGGACCGAGCGGTCGCCATCGAGAAGGCCCGCATCGTCTTTCAGGCCTATCAGGCCTATAAAAGTCGGTCCTCGCTCGATACCGTCCTGGGCCAGCTAAACCGCCTCCGGCAGGCCCATCCCGACCGGGCCGACCTGCACCGGCTGGCCGCCGAGCTGTACGCCCTGACGGGCCAGAAGGAAAAGGCCCGGGACGCCTTCGAGCAGGCCCGACAGGCGGCGCCCCAGGCGATTCACGGCCTCCGCCTGGACCGCCTGGGCGCCCGTCCGAAGAGCCGACCCCAGGGCATCCAGGGACCGAAACCCGGCCGTCCCGAAACGCAACGTCCCCGCTCAAAGGACCGATAACCCCCATGAGGATGGGGCGGGGTGCGGCCCCGCCCTACTCCCCCGACCCACTGCCGTATCCATGGCGGCGTCCGGCGGCATCCGAAGGACATGCCGTGCGTTCCCGTCCTACGGGCGCCGCCCGCGGGGCCGGAATGCATCCTGCATCTCGAGGAGGAAAACCCATGAAGATCAAACTCGGCAAGGTATTCAAGGGCATCGGCAAGGCCCTCGGCGGCATCGCCAAGAGCCTCTTTAAGGGTAAACTCTTCAACATCCTGGGCAAGGTCCTAAAGTTCATCCCGGGCCTGAACCTGGGCGGGATTCTGGGAAGCGCCCTGAAGGTCCTGGGCTCGGCCCGGAAGGTCCAGAACTTCCTCCAAGTCGGCCGTCAGGTCTTCGAGGCCCTGCGGGGGAAGCACCGCATCGACGACCGGGTCCAGAACCTGCCGGCGCCGTCGTATCCGCCTCCGAACCGTCTTGGCCCGACCATTCGCCGGCCCGGGGACATCCTCCAGACGCTCCCGGCCCGAGTGGACCCCGAGTGGATTCGACGAATCTTAGACGGATTCCGACGGCTTCCCCATCCGGGGCCTCACCTGGGCCCCTACCTGCCCTTCCCGCCCGAGATGCCGGCCTTGGCCTCCGCCCCAGGCGTTCAGACGGGACCCCCACCCGACTCCATCCAGAGAACTCTGGAAGACCTCCAGCGGAGCCTCCAGCGAATCCTCGACGACCTCCGACCCCGCTTGAGTCCCTACCTGCCCTTCCCGCCTGAACAGCCTGGACCCCCCATCCTGGCCTCGGCCCCGGACGTCCTGGCCCCCGTCCAGGGGATGCTGACCGAACTGTCCCGATGGCTCGGCGGCGGGCACCCCGTCCCCGGCGAAGCCCAACCCCCCGTCATCATCCGTTGAACCCGGAGGTCCCCCATGGAACAGGACACGACAAAGCCCGAAACGACCGACACGCCCGACCCGGCGGCCCTCCTGGGCCTCACGCCGGAGGCCCTGGACGCCATCGAAGAGCTGGCGACGGCCCTCTACGCCGAAGGCCAGCTCGAATCGGCCCTGAAGCTCTTCGAGGGCCTGCTCGTCCTCCGCCCCGACCGGGCCGACGCCTGGTGCGCCGTCGGGGCCGTCCTGACCCGGATGGAACGGTACGAGGAGGCCCTGCCCTACCTGTCGGCCGCCCTGGCCCTGGACCGGGACCATACGGCCGCCCTCGTCAACCGGGCCGAGTGCTATCTGGCCCTGGGCCAAGCTGAGGAGGCGGCCCAGGACCTCGACCGGGCCATCGAGCTGGACCCCCGGGAGGAAGACCCCGCCAGCCTGCGGGCCCGCCAGATGGTCCTGGCCATGCACACGTTCTTTGAGGAGGCCCATCGAGAGGGCCTGGACACCGTCGAGGTCGACGAGTCCGAGGAAACCCCGTAGGCCCAATGGACGACGGGACGGGGGTCTTACCCGACCCCCGTCTCGCCCGTCCCCGACCCGCCGGCTCATCGGCTCTATGACCCGACGGCCGAACGGCCGAAGGGCTCGGGACCCCGCTCTTAGCAGAGCCGTTCGGTTCGTGAGAATGGCGTCGGAACAACCTTTCCCAACGCCCGGAAAGCACGGTTTTTCAAGCATCCGGCAGATGGGCAGGTCGGCAGATAGGCAGATAGAAGCCGGGTGGGCAAGGATCGGCCCCAGGGCTTTTGGGACCATCTGCCCATCTGCCGAACTGCCCATCTGCCAAAGCTTGAAAAACCATTCTTCCCGAAAGGTCGGAAAAGCCGAATCCATGTGGGTTTTCACCAACCGAACGGCTTTGTTAGACGAAAATGACTCACCTGCCCGTCTGCCGAATTCCCTATCAGGAGGTGTACCATGGTCCGCATCGGTGGATTCCCACCCCCCGTCGGCCCCCGCGGCGGGGGATTTCGCCTCTCCCTGAACGCCTTTCGGCAACGGTTGACCGACCTGGCCCGGCGCGTGCCGCTTCCGCCGGCCTTCGGCGGCGTCGGGAAAAACTCCTTCATCTGCATGTACCCGAATCCTGCGAAGGTCCGGGACTTCCTGCAGGCCGGGCACCGGGTCTTCGGGGACCTGGTCCGCAAGTGGGGCCTCCGGCCCGACTTCCGACCGTCCAAGCTCCTTCCCTTCCAGCCGCCGGACCGGGTCCGGATCATGCTTCCGACCTATCCGCCCCGGATCGCCGAAATCCGGCCCCGGCTCCCGAAAGTCATCGAGAACTCTGTTAAAAAACAAATCATACCTCTTCCCGTTGAAGACATAGGTAAAACTATAAAAAGAGTTCTGGATAACCTGCAAAAGCGCCACCCGCTGATTCGACCGCGGGAGCGCTTGCAGAACTTCGTGACCGAGCTGGCCCGCCACCTCCAGCCGAGGGCCGGCGGCATGGAACCCGGGGCCCCCCAGCGGCCGCGCCCGGACGTGGACCTGAGCGGCCCGCTGTTGGCCTCGGCGACCGGGCCCACCCCGTTGGCCTCGACTCCATCTGTAGCCCAGCCGACCTCAAGCACCCCATCTGTGGGGGAGCAGATATATGGAAAAGCCAAGGACTGGTGGAAGGATCCTAGTAACTGGCTTCATGCCATCCCTGCCCTGATGTATTTAGTATGCCCACGGGGTTGGGACCTGGGACACGTGATCACGGCGGTCCGAGCCCTGCGAGAGCTTCAGCGGGGAGACACCAATGCTTTCAATATTGCTTCAAAAGCTCTAAATATCCTAAAATACCTCCTACCTCCACCTCTCCGTCAAATCTTGGGGACGGCCACGAGTTTCTTGAATATCTTCAAGGCCGTAGAACTGTCCGATGTGTACAGGGACGTGCTGGATATTGCTCAGAAAATTCGACAATATAACCAAATGGGTATCACCGACCCCCAAGAAATGATAGCCCGCATCTATGAGGACCTCGTCGATCCTGACGTGGGGAAATGGCAATACTACGGCAATTTAAAAGGGGAAGACCCCAGGGTTCGCTTTGTCCGAGCGCTCACAGTATACCTTTTAGCCTCAGGCGACGAACAGCTGACGGGCCAGGTTCAACGTTGAACGGTCGTGACGTCCCCGACGCCGACCCCCGGGCGCCCGGGTCGAACTTGGGAACGCCGGGATGCATTGCCGTCCTTCCTCCGCCGACGGGCCGCCGAGCTCGGCCGCTTCCGGGCCGACCGGGGCGGTCTGGGCCCGGGCGGCCGTCATCGCCCTGAGACGCTCCCCTTGCAATAGAGCCGTTGCATTCCGCACTCCGCATCCTGTATCTTGCATCCCCTTCCCTTACTCTTGCACTCCCAGAGGGCCTTCGGTGGACCGAACCGACGGGCGACGCATCTGCATCGTCTTGTTCATGGCCGGAAGTTGGGCGGTCTGGGCCGTCGGGGGCCGAAGCGCCGAGCCGGCCCGGCCTCTCCGGGTGGCCGCCGCCGCCGACCTGCGGTACGCTATGGAGGAGCTCGTCCAGGTCTTTCGCCAGCGACACCCGGACGTCGCCGTCAAGGTCGTCTACGGGTCGTCGGGGAACTTGTATGCGCAGGTCCTGAACCGGGCCCCCTTGGACATGTTTTTCTCAGCTGACGCGGAATATCCCCGTCGGCTGGCGGCTCAGGGTCTGGTCTTACCCGGGAGCCAGCCGTTTTCGTACGCCGTCGGATTCATCGTCCTGTGGGTCCGGCGGGAGTCGCCCATCGACGTCGAGCGGTCGGGGATGGCGGTCCTTCGGGACCCGGTCGTTCGGCGTATCGCCATCGCTCAGCCGCAACATGCGCCGTACGGGCGGGCGGCCGTGGCGGCCCTGAAGTACTTTGGGATTTACGATGATGTAGCCGGCAAGCTCGTCTATGGGGAGAATATCAGCCAGACGGCTCAATTCGTTCAGAGCGGGGCGGCCGACGTCGGTATTCTGGCCCTCTCGCTGGCCTTGGCGCCGGCGATCCGGGACGCCGGCCGTTACTGGCAAATCCCCCGGGAGGCGTATCCACCCATCGAGCAGGCCGGGGTCATCCTGCGGTGGGCGCGGGACCCCTCGGCGGCCCGAGCCTTTCGGGACTTTGTCCTGAGCCCCGAGGGTCAAGCCATCCTCGCTCGGTACGGATTCGAGAAGCCTGGGAGTTCGGGGGATGGGCGGACGGACAGATAGGCCCCCGATAGTTCATGGCCCACATCGGCTCATAGGCCATGGCTGATGGCGCATGGGCCATATCAGCTCATGGCTCATGGCTCATAGCTCATGGTCCCATGAGCCATCAGCCATGAGCCAATATGAGCTATGAGCCACGACCTATGAGCTACGAGCTCATCTCACGGGGGCCTTTCCGCCGACCCGTCCATCGGCCGAACTCTCGAATGGCCGGATTCCCGGAGGAACGGGCATGGACTGGACGGCCATCGGTGTGAGTCTGCGCCTGGCTTTCTGGACGACGGTCATCCTGCTCGTCTTCGGAACCCCCCTGGCCTACTGGTTGGCCTTCGGACGGGGCTGGGGGCGGAGCCTCGTCGAGGCCGTCGTCGCCCTGCCCCTGGTATTGCCGCCGACGGTCCTGGGGTTCTACATCCTGATGGCGACGGGGCCCCGAAGTCCCATCGGGCGTCTTTACGAGGCCCTGACGGGGCGGCTCCTACCCTTCTCCTTTCAGGGCCTGCTGGTCGCTTCGGTCCTGTACAGCCTGCCCTTCGCCGTCCAGCCCCTCGTGACAGCCTTCCGAGGCATCGACCGACGGCTCCTGGAGGCGGCCTGGTGCCTGGGAAGTGGACCCTTGGCGACTTTCTTTCGGGTCATCGTCCCCCTGGCCGGGCCGGGCTTCCTGACGGCCGGTATCCTGAGTTTTGCCCATACGGTCGGTGAGTTCGGGGTCGTCCTGATGGTCGGCGGCAATCTGCCGGGGGTGACCCGGACCGTGTCCATCGCCATCTATGATGAGGTCCAGGCCCTGAACTATGCGGCCGCCGGGCGGACGGCGCTGGCGCTTCTGGTCTTTTGTTTCGTCGTCCTGACGGTCGTCTATAGTCTGCGACGGGACGTGTGGGCCGTATGGCCGATGAAGTCCTGATTCAGGTCGAGAAGCGGTATCCCGGCGGGGGCGGCGTGCGGGGGGCGCTGACGATTCCCCTCGGCGGCCCATCGGTCACGGTCGTCTTCGGCCCCTCGGGGGCCGGCAAGACGACGCTTCTGCGATGCATCGCCGGCCTGGAACGGCCTGAGCGGGGGCTCATCCGCTTTGGCGACGAGGTCTGGCTCGATACCGAAGCCGGTCTGTGGGTCCCGCCCCAGGGCCGGCGGGTCGGTTTCGTCTTCCAGGACGACGTCCTGTTCCCGCATCAGACCGTCCGAGGAAATGTCGCCTACGGCCTGCGGGGACTCCCCCGGGCCGAGCGGGCGCGGCGGGTCGCCGAGATGCTAAGACTCCTCGAGCTGGAGGCCCTGGCCGACCGGTATCCCCGGACGCTGTCGGGCGGCCAACGACGGCGGGTCGCCCTGGCCCGGGCCCTGGCCCCCGGCCCCCGGCTTCTCTTGCTGGACGAACCCCTGGCAGCCCTGGACGCTCCGGCCCGTCAGGAAATCCGCCGTTTGATCCGGCAGGTCCTCGTCCGTATGGGGGTTCCGGCCGTCTTGGTGACCCACGACCGAGACGAAGCCCTGGCGATGGGCGACCGGATGGCCGTCGTCCTGGGCGGGGAGATCGTCCAGGTCGGGACCGTCGAAGAAGTCTGGAGCCGACCGGCCAGCCTGGCCGCCGCCCGGGCTTTAGGGATCGAGAACCTATGGCCGGGTCGGGTTGTCGGGCGCGACGGCGACCTCGTAGCCGTCGCCGTCGGCGACCGGCAGTTGCGGGCCGTCCCGTCCGAGGACCTTCAAGACGTTCGGGACGTGTGGGTCGTCGTCCATCCCCGAGACGTCGTCCTCGAGAAGGGAAGCTTGCTGGCCGTCGAAGCGGACGCCCGGGTCAGCGCCCGGAATCGCCTGGTCGGCCGGGTCGTCGGGTTCGTCCCCGAGGAGCACGTCCTACGGGTATGGCTCGACTGCGGGTTCCGTCTGGCGGCCGTCATCACCTATCAGGCCCGGGAGGAGCTGGACCTGCGGGAGGGCGACGTCGTGACGGCCATCATCAAGGCCCCGGCCGTCCGCCTGATCCCCCACGGAGCGTAGACCATGGAGCCCAGACCATGGACCATGGACCATAGACCCCTGGGCCCAAGCCGGTCTATGGTCCGTAGTCCTCTGCCGGGGTTCGCAGGCGGGCGACCCGGGCCGGGACGCCGTAGGCGACGGCGTAGTCGGGGATGTCGTGCAGGACGACGGAGCCGGCCCCGATGATGCAGTCCCGGCCGATGCGGACGCCGTCATTGATGAACACATGGGCCCCGACCCACGTCCCGCGTCCGATGCGAACCCCCCGGGACGACGTCGGCTGGCCGATGACGGGCACGTCGAGCCGGTCGTAGTGTCGGGTCGAGCCCGTGACGTACACGAAGGGGGCGAACAGGACGTGGTCCTCGAGGACGACCTCCCGGGCCGATTGAATTAAGCAGTTGGGTCCGATGTTGGCCCCGGTACCGATGGAAATCGTCCCCCCCTGGCAGACGAGGTGAGTCCCCCGGCCGATGAAGACGTCGTCGCCGATGACGAGGTTCACGGGGTTTTCCGGGACGCCCCGACCGTCCAGGAGGACCAAGTCTTCGAGGACGACCCGGTCGCCTAAAGCGATGCGGAAGGGGGCCCGAAGCGTCACGTAGCGCCCGATAGCGACGCCCCGGCCCATCCGGTGGAATAGGAAGCGATAGAGCTTCTGCCGGAGCCACAGGCCGAGGCCCCCGCCCAGGCCCGTCAGGCACATCGTCAGGAGCTCGTACCGGAGAAACGCCGACCACCGGGGGTCTCCGACGATGAGGCGGCGGTACTTCCAGAAGGCTGAGACGGACTCGTCCGTCAGGAGCGCCTGTTGTTTCGTCTTGGGGACTCCCGCCGGCCGATCGGGTCGGACGACCTCCGAAGGCTCAACCATGATAGGACTCCTGACATGCGAGATACGGGATGCGGGAACGGGATGGCGGACGGAAGGGTACCATTCGCCATTCATTCGACCTCGACGACGGGGGTCGGGACGTCCTGGGCGGTCAGGACGACCCGGGTCTCGTCGTTGCGCCGGTCGTACAGAGCGTTCATGACCGACGCCAGGGCCAATTCGGGCCGATTGTTTTCCTGACTCAAGTGGGCCAGCAGGAGGTAGCGGCACCACTTGTCCAGCCGGGCCCGGACGAACTCGGCGACGGCCGCATTGGAGAGATGCCCGTGGCGGCTCAGGATCCGCTGTTTCAGCCACGGCGGATAGGACCCCTTCAGGAGCAGTTCCACGTCGTGGTTCGACTCCAAGATCAGGAGCTCGGCCCCTTCGACATGATTCTGGACGTTCAGGGGCAGGTACCCCAGGTCGGTGACGACGGCGACCTTGGTCGGACCGTCCCAGATGACGTAGCCGACAGGTTGATTGGCGTCGTGGGGAACGGGAAAGGGCTCGACGAGAAAGGGACCCAGTGAGAAGCGGTGCCCCGGCTGGAAGGTCTGCAGGCCATAAGGCACGACCCCCTGGGCCTGGAATCCCTCGGCCGTCCCGACGGAAGCGGCGACCGGGACCCGAAAATGACGGGACAGGGCGCCCACGCCGCGACCGTGGTCGGCATGCTCGTGGGTCACCAGGATGCCGCAAACGCCGTCGGGCGAAATGCGCGCCGCGTCCATCCGCCGGAGGGCCTCCCGCAGGGAAAGCCCCGCATCGACGACCAGGGCGCCCCGGCGACCCTCGATGTAGACCATATTCCCGCCGCTCCCGCTGGCCAGCACGCAAACCCGTACCACGGCGCCACCCTCTCCAGACGCGGAAGGGACACAGCGGGTCACCCGTCCGGCCACTCCCGGGGCTCAAACTCCACAGGCCAGGGCAAGTCCCGGATCACGGCTGGCGGCACGTCACCCAGGATGAGGCACGAGAGGCTATCTGGCTGGAAGATCTCCTGGGCCACGGCGTACGTGTCCTCGACCGTCACGGCCTGAATCTCCCGGATCTTCTCGTCCAGGGACTGGAAGGGTTCCTGATAGACGAACTGCTTCGCCCGGGTGAACATCCGGTCCGAGGCGCTCTCCCAGCTCATGACGAGGTTGACCCGGGACTGCTCTTGGACCAGGTGAAGCTCCTCCGGCTGGACCGGCTCCGCCCGGATGCGGTCGAGTTCCTCCCGGATGACCCGTAAGAGCTCGGGTAAACGACTCGGCACCGTCGCCGCCGTCACATACCAGAAGCCCGCATCCGAGTACGGCACGATGGAGGCATGGATACTGTATACCAGGCCTCGCTCCTCCCGGACCTTCATGAAAAGCCGGGAACTCATGCCCCCGCCCAGGATGCTCAACAGCAGGGCATAGGCATTCCGACGGGGGTCCCGAAGCGACAGACCCGGCCCGCCGATGATGACCTGCGCCTGCTCGAGACCCGGACGGTGCCAGTAGTGCGCAAAGGAGCGGGCCTGCGGCGGCTGACGTTCGGCCTCCCGGCCCGAGCGACCCGCCAGAGGGGCAAAGTACCGTTCCAACTGCCGGTATAGCGCCTCCGAGTCGACGGCCCCGGCCGCCGTCACGAGCATATTGGTCGGGAAGTTCTGCCGTTCGAAAAAGGCAATGAGCTGGTCCCGCCGGAAGTCCAGGACCTGCTCGGCCCGACCGGCGATGGGTCGCCCCAGGCCGTGGCCGGGCCAGAGGGCCTCGGCAAAACGGTCGAAGGCGAATTCGGCCGGGTCATCGTCGACGCCCCGGATCTCCTCGACGACGACCATCCGTTCCTTTTCTAACTCGACGGGGTCAAATAGGGGGTTTAGGAGCAGGTCGGCAAAGAGCTCGACGATCCAATCCGTATGCTCGGTCAGGACCCGGGCGTAGAAACACACGTACTCCCGTGTCGTGAAGGCATCGACCCGGCCGCCGATGCGGTCCAACAGGCGGGCGATGTCCTGGACAGACCGGTGGGTCGTCCCCTTGAAGAACATGTGCTCCAGGAAGTGGGCCATCCCGACCTCGTCGGGCCGCTCGTCCCGGGAGCCCTGGAGGAACCACACGGCCAAGCTGACCGAATAGGTGTTCGGGAGCGGCTCGACGACGACGGGCAGGCCCAAGTCCAGACGCCCGACATACACACCATTCTGTTCAGACATCACGATGCCCATGACGATACCCCTCGCCGCATGGATATTGAGTGTTAGGTCCTTTTTTCAAAACCCAATACGCAGTACCCGACACGAACACCGATTTCTCGAAGGGTCGGAAAAGCCGATCCAATGGAGATGCTCGCGGACCGAGCGGCTCCGTTAATGATCGGAGCCGTTCGGTTCGTGAGAATGGCGTCGGAACAACCTTTCCCAAGGCCCGGGAAACACGATGTTTCAAGGTGACGGAGTAACGAAGTGACGGAGTGACGAACAACGCCCTGGGCCGGTCGGCCGATAGGCCGATAGAACCCTGGATGGCAGGGCTTTTGGGACCCTCCGCCGAACTCCCGGATTCCCGAACTCCCGGATGGCCCTTGGCTTGAAAAACCGTCCTTCCCGAAGAGTCAGAAAAGTCGAATCCATGCGGGTTTTCACGAACCGAACGGCTCTGTTATAGGGCTCAGCCGATAATGGGGTCCATCGCCGGACCGCCCCAGCAGTCTATCGAAAGGTCCCCTCGATTGCAAGTTCTACCGGCCCTGACCCTCCATCCCTTTGAATGGCAAATCGTGCATGACAAGGCAAACGGTGCGTGGCCCATCGCGAAGGGCGTGTCGAAAAAGCACCCTTGAGCGTATTTCCAAACCTCCACTCCACCGCTGAGACGCCGAGAACGCAGAGAAAAATCGAAGAAAAACCCTCATCCTCTGCGTCCTCTGCGCCTCGGCGGTGAGTTTCGAAACAGGCCCGAATGCCCGAACTCCCGAATTCCCGGATTGCCGAATTCCCGAACCCCCGACCGGCCCATCGGCCCGAGGCCGGGGCTCGTCCCTTCGTCACTCCGTCCCTTTGAAACATCGTGCTGGGCGATTGATCCGGGGTCAGAGGGTCTACCTGAAGTTCGGACATGACATGGGACAAAGGAACCCAAATCAGGCCGATGGGAAGCCGCGAGGGCTTCGGCCCGGGGATCGATCCCCTGACTTGGACGGGGCGAGAGCGTTTTCTCAGGTCATATCTGGATGCCTGCGCCTGGATGTCCAAACTCATATCCGAAGGTCAGGGTCTACGACTTGACACTGGGGGCCAAAGGGTGTATGCTATAAAACGCTAAGGTTCGGCCATGGTCCCTCCGGCCGGGCCTGTAGGGTGCGAGGAAGCACCTCCATATACGCCTGCGTGTCTATACCCTTCTAATTTCCCTTCCCTCGATGATGAGGTGCCTGCGGAGATCACATTTCTCGGCGTCCCCTCCCGGGGTGGAGGGGTCGCACGATAGTTCACGTCTCCGCAGGGAGAGCCGCACGTCCCCCTCAGATTCGTGGCCAGGCCGACGACGGCCGTGACCGCTTAGACCCAGGGCTGGGTTTATCCTTACACATTGCGACCTTCGTCGGCGAAAGGCTTGCGCTCTTTGTCTATCTGCCTGAGCCGAACGGCATGGACTCGGTCTTTCCGACCCTTCGAGAAGGACAGTTTTTCAAACTCCGTGACGATGTGACGGCGTGACAAGATCCAGTCAGAAGCGCCGGGGCGAGACGGCCTGGATCGGCCTCGTCACGTCATCACGATGCTTGAAATATCGTCTTTCTCGAGAGGTCAGAAAAGTCGGTTCGGCGCCATTCTCACACTGGATCATCATGAGGGAGGAGGCTTATGCGTCGGCGTCTCCACGGGCGGGTGTGGCCGCTGGTCGCCGGGTTGAGCCTTGGCCTTGTATCGCCGGCCATGGCTCAGGAGGTGTCTGGGGAACACCTGAAGGATGCCGTGAACTTTGCGTGGACGCTCATTGCGGCGTTCCTCGTCTTCTTCATGCAGGCTGGCTTTGCTTTTCTGGGGGCCGGTCTGATCCGTTCGAAGAACACGCTGAATTACATGACGAAGAGCTTCATGGACTTCTGCATCGGCGGTTTGGCGTACTGGGCCTTTGGCTTTGCCCTCATGTTTGGGGGCTCTCGGCTGACGCCGGGTCTCGAGGCCGGAAATGCCTGGATCGGTTACTCCGGCTTTTTCCTCACGGGGGCCGCCAAGGAGGTCCACACGCTGATGCTGTGGTTCTTCCAGATGGTCTTTGCGGCCACGGCGGCGACCATCGTCGCCGGGGCCGTCGCCGAGCGGATGAAGATCCAGGCGTACCTGGCGTACAGCTTTTTGGTCTCGGGCCTGATCTATCCCATCTATGGGCACTGGGTCTGGGGCGGTGGATGGCTGGCGAACCTGAGTCAGTACTTACCCTTCCTGGGTGAGGGCGTCGGGGCGCGGGACTTTGCGGGCTCGGGCGTCGTCCATGCCGTCGGGGGCCTGGTGGCCCTGGTCGGGGCGGCGATGGTCGGACCCCGGACGGGGAAATTTAACCCGGACGGGACGCCGAACGTCATCCCGGGTCATAACCTCGTGTACGTCGTGATGGGGGCCTTCATCCTGTTTTTGGGATGGTTTGGATTCAATCCGGGTTCGACCCTGGCGGCCACGGACCTGCAGATTTCGGTCATCGCCGTCAATACGTTCCTGGCGGGCGCGGCGGGGGCCGTCGTCGGGCTCTACCTGAGCCTGATCCGGACCGGGCGGGCCGACATCGTGATGGCCTGTAACGGTTCGTTGGCCGGTCTGGTCGGCGTAACGGCCCCTTGTGCCTATGTAGCGCCCTGGGCGGCCGTCGTCATCGGGGCCGTGGCGGCCCTACTGATGGCGGCCAGCCTCGAATTCGTCGAAAAGGTCCTGCGGGTCGACGATGTCGTCGGGGCCGTGTCCGTCCATGCGGCCGGCGGCCTCTGGGGTCTCCTGGCCGTCGGGATCTTGGCCGACGGGTCGTACGGCGGCGTGAAGGGCCTGATCGTCGGCGAGTGGGCCCAGTTGGTCGCCCAGCTCATCGACATCGGTGTCGTGACGGCGTGGTCCCTAAGCACGGGCTTTCTGGTCTTCTGGCTGATCCGGCACACCATCGGCCTGCGGGTATCCCGGGAGGAGGAACTGGCCGGCTTGGACGTGCCGGAGCACGGGACCCCGGCCTATCCCGAGGGGCGTCGGCTCCCGGCGGGGGCCGTCGTCTCGCCGACCTGAAATAATGGCGAATGGCGAATATGGCGAGTGGCGAATGGCGAGTGGTTTCCTATCTTCTCGTCTGCCCATCTGCCGACCTGCCTATCTGCCGACTGCCTATCTCCCGACCTGCCCATCTGCCGACCTGCCCATCTGCCCGACATTGGAGGAGAGACCATGCCTGCTGAAGCCTGGTGGGGCATTGCCGCTTTCGGGTTTTTCCTGGTCCTGTGGGCGGTCTTGCCGAGTCGTCTGAAGAAAGACGTCTGGGACAAGATCCACCCCCACGGGCACCATGCGGGCGCTACGCCCTCCAAGCACGCGCATGAGGCCGTTCATGAGGTCGTCGCCCCGGCGCGGACGCCGACGCCGTCCCGGCGGCCGAGGGTTCGGCCTACGGACGATGCCCGGACCGGCGCCTTCCTCGAGTCCGTGACCGGCCATCGGGGGAACGGCGACCCCCGGTACGTCGTCCGGGGGACGTTCGACGGATTTGCCTTCGCCCTGCCGGTGCACTGCGAGCTCTACCGGGATGGGGGCTTCCTCTGTGAACGCTTCTACGTGGAACTGCTGGGGTTCCGATTAACCGGCCGTCGTTTGACCGACCTGCCGGAGATGGTCCTCGACGTGCTGGCGGAGGTCGCTCACGGCGGACGCCTTCCCCGATTCGCCTTTCGGCCCCGGTCGGGCCCGGCCGTCGTGTGGCCCGTCTATCCCTGGGGCCGGGCCTGGCGGATTCTTGAGCCGGAAGGTCCCATCCTGGAGGCCGAAGACTTGAGCACGCTGTGGCTCCGCCTGGCCGACTATCTGGGCGTCTCGATGGAGGACCTGGAACTCCTGCGGTTGACGCCTGAACTCCGGTGGGCCGCGCCCGTCGGGGTCGTCCGGTCCGTGGAGGACGAGCGTCTGCGCATCCCCGCCTACGTGGAAGGTAGCGTGCTCCGGGCGACGGTCGGGGGGCAGGACCTGACGATGGCCCTGACCGACGAGGACGCGTGGATGGCCCTTTTGGAACGGGTCGAGTCCATCCTCGGGGCCTCGGACGGCCTGGTCCTGACGGGTCTGCCGGAAGCGCTCTGGCGGAAGATTGCCGGGGGTTTGACTCCCCAGGCCGGCGCCCTGCGGTACTACGAGGTCCGGCAGGGACGGCTCACGACTACGACGATTCCCGTACTGCGGAACGGCCGAGCCCACGTGGCGGCCTGTCCGGAGGGAGACTCGGCGTATGCCCTCTATGCGGCACCAGACCTGGTGTCCCTGCGGAATCGAGTCGCCACGACCCTCTGGCGGCGGGGGCGGCTGGCCCATCCGGACCATCTCCGGTGGGTCTCGGCGGGCGTCGGGTCGGGGTAATGGAGCGCAGGCGTCCCGCCTGCGGAGGCACCTATCGCCCCACTGCCGACCTGCCTATCTGCCCATTTGCCCAAGATGATAACTCATCACGACGTCACCGAGTCGGAGGACCACGATGGCACCCTGGATGGTTGTCTCAGGTGTGTTCGCGGCGGCGGCCTTGGTGGGCCTGTGGGCCTGGCGATATACCAAGGCCGGTCCGAACGAGGTCTTGATCGTCTCCGGCGGCCGCCGACGGCGGGTCCGGGGCCCCGACGGTCAAGTCCGGACGGTCGGCTATCGCCTCGTCCGGGGCGGGACCTTCGTGTGGCCTATCTTCGAGCGGGTCCAGCGGCTGTCGCTGGAGTTGTTGACCCTGGAGGTCCAGACGGCCGACGCCTACACGGCCCACGGGGTCCGGCTGATGGTCGACGGCGTCGCCCAGGTGAAGGTCAAGGGCGACGAGACCTCCATCGCCGTGGCGGCCGAGCAGTTTTTGTCCAAGTCTAAGGACGACGTCCGGCGGGTCGCCCTGCAGGTCATCGAGGGGCACCTGCGGGCCGTCCTGGGGACGATGGAGGTCGAGGACGTGTACCTGCGGCGGGCCGAGCTGGCCCAGCGGGTGAAAGAGGCGGCCCGTCAGGACCTCGCCCAGATGGGGCTGGACGTCATCTCCCTGACGATCCGGCACATCGCCGACGAGCACGGGTACCTGGAGGCCCTCGGACGGCCCCGGGTCGCCCAGGTCAAGCAGTTGGCGGCCATCGCCGAGGCCGAGGCCGACCGGGTCGCTCGCATCGCCCGCCTGGAGGCCGACAAGGCCGTCGAGGCGGCGCGACGCGAAGTCGAGGCCCAGCGGGCCGAGGCCGACCTGACCTATGAACTCCACCGGCATCGAGTCGCCCAAGCCGTTAAGCGGGAGGAGGTGGCCGTTCAGTTGGTCGAGAAGGAGCTCCTGACGGAGGTCGAGGCCAAGGAGATCATGCGCAAGGCCAAGGAACTGACGGCGACGGTCGAGCTCCCGGCCGAGGCCGAGAAGAAGCGGATCATGGCCCTGGCCGAGGCCGAGCGGTACCGCCTGGAGGCGGAGGCCGAGGGCCGGGCCGAGCAGATTCGGGCGACGGGCCACGCCGAGGCCGAAGCCCTGCGGGCCAAGGGCATCGCCGAGGCCGAGGCGATGCACAAGAAGGCCGGGGCCTGGCGGGAGTATAACGAGGCGGCCGTCACCCAGATGTTCGTCGAGGTCCTGCCCCGCCTGGCGAGCGCCATCGCCGAGCCCCTGGCCAAGGTCGACAAGATCGTCCTGGTCGGCGGCGACGGCGACGGGGCCGGCGTCAGTCGCATCACGGGCGACGTCACCCGGGTCATCGCCCAGCTCCCGACGGTCATCGAGACCCTGACGGGCATGAAGCTCCGACAGCTCATCGAGCAAATCCCGTCCCTGATGGGGCGGGCCCCGGTCGGTTCGAACCCCGGCCTACCTTCCGATAAAGGAGGCGTGTCATGATCACGCGGGAAGGACGAGAGAGCGCCCGCACGGTCAAGACGACAGTCCGGACCCTCACGAAACCCCAAGAGGTCATCGCCTTCGCCCGGGAACAGGGCGCAGCCATCGTCGACCTCAAGTTCGTCGACCTCCTGGGGACGTGGCAGCACGCCAGCATCCCAGTTCAAGAGCTGACGGAAGACGTCTTCGAGGAGGGCATCGGGTTCGACGGTTCCAGTATCCGGGGCTTCCAGCACATCCACGAAAGCGACATGATCCTCATCCCCGACCCGACGACGGCCGTCATGGACCCCATCTGTGAGGTCCCCACGTTGAGCCTCATCTGCGACGTCTACGACCCCATCACCCACCGGCCCTACAGCCGGGACCCCCGGTACATCGCCAAGAAGGCGGAACGCTACCTCATCCAGACGGGCATCGCCGACGTGAGCTACTGGGGGCCCGAGCTGGAGTTCTTCATCTTCGACAGCGTCCGGTACGACCAGAACGCTTACAGCTGTTACTACTTCATCGACGCCGAGGAAGGCATCTGGAACAGCGGTCGGGACCAGGGACGTCCCAACTTAGGTCACCGACCCCGGTGGAAGGAAGGCTACTTTCCCGTCCCGCCGGTCGATACCCTCCAGGACATCCGTTCCGAGATCGTCCTTCGCCTGATCCAGGCCGGCATCGAGGTCGAGATGCATCACCACGAAGTCGCCACGGCCGGTCAATGCGAGATCGATATGCGCTTTCAGTCCCTGACCCGGATGGCCGACCGTGTCCTGATGTACAAGTACATCGTCAAGAACGTGGCCCGGGCATACGGCCGCACGGCGACCTTCATGCCCAAGCCCCTCTTCGGTGACAACGGGTCGGGCATGCACACGCACCAGAGTCTGTGGAAGGGCGGTCGGAACCTGTTTTATGACGAACGGGGGTATGCCGGTTTCTCCCAACTGGGGCTGTACTACATCGGCGGCCTGATCAAGCACACGCCGGCCCTGATGGCCTTTTGCGCCCCGACGACCAACTCGTACCGGCGTCTGGTCCCCGGCTACGAGGCACCCGTCAACCTGGTGTACTCCCAGCGGAACCGCAGTGCGGCCATTCGGATCCCCATGATCTCTACGTCGCCGAAGGCCAAGCGCCTGGAGTACCGCTGTCCCGACCCGACGGCGAACCCCTACCTGGCCTTTGCGGCGATGCTGATGGCCGGCCTCGATGGGATTCGCAACCGCATCGACCCGGGGGACCCCCTGGACGTGGACATCTACGAGCTACCGCCGGAGGAGGCGCGCAAGATCAAACAAGTTCCGGGGTCCCTGGAAGAAGCCCTCCGAGCCCTCGAGGAAGATCACGCCTTCTTGCTGGAAGGCGGCGTGTTCACCCCCGACGTCATCGAGACCTGGATCGAGCTGAAGCGGAAGCGGGAAGTCGACGCCGTCCGGCTCCGTCCCCATCCCTACGAATTTTACCTATACTATGATGCATGACCGATGGCAGGAGGGAAGGGTCCCATGCCCTCCGACGAGCGTCTGGAGGTCCTGGGGGAGATCATCAAGGTCTTCGGGGCTGGCCTGGAGCTCAAGCCCCTGCTGAACGCCATCGCCGCCGCCGTGGCCCGCCTGACGGGGGCCGACTCCTGTCTGATTTACGTGATGGACCCGACGTCCCGGGAGCTCGTCCTGTACGGGGCGAGTTCCCCCCACCCCCGTCACATCGGCCGCATCAAGATGAAGCTCGGCGAGGGCATCACGGGTTGGGTCGCCGAGCGGCAGAGCGTCGTGGCCATCCCGGCGCGGGCGTACGAAGACGAACGCTTCAAGTTCTTCCACAGCCTGCCCGAGGACCGCTACGAAGCCTTCTTCTCGGCGCCCCTCGTCGCCTCGAACGGCCAGCTCCTGGGGGTCATGAACATCCAGCACGCCCAGCCCCATGAGCACACCCGGGAAGAGACCGAGCTCCTGCTGGCCCTGGCCAACATGGTCGCCCGGGCCATCGAGAACGCCCGAATGTACGTCGAGGCCAAACAGCGGGCCAAGCATCTGGAGGCCCTGTTCCGGCTCGCCCGGGTCGTCGATAACCACCGGGGCGTCGTCGACGAGGCCTTGACCTTCATCGGCCAGATGCTGGAAGACATCCTGGGGGTCCCCACGTGCCGGGTCCTCGTCTATGAGCCGGAGAAACAGCGGTTCCAGGGCCCCCGGGGCATGCGGATTCGACCGTCCCATCCCCTGTTCGACCGCCTGCTCCGGTCTCAGGGACCCTTCGTGTACGAAGACTCCGTGGGCGTCGTGCCCCTGCGGTTCGGCCGCCAGTGCGTCGGTGCCATCCTCGCCTACGCCGACGGGGGCTTGGACGACTCGACCCTGAGCCTCCTGGGCGACCTCTCGACCCACGTGGCGGCCTTCCTGCGGACGATCCTTCTGGAGGCCGAAGTCCGGCGGGCCCGGGAGGCCCTGGAAGTCCGGAAGGTCCTTGAACGGGCCAAGTGGGTCCTCATCGAGCGGCGGGGGATGACCGAGGCGGACGCCCATCGGTGGCTCCAGCAGACGGCCATGCAGAGACGGATTCCCCTCCGCCAGGTCTGCGAGGCCGTGCTGATCGCCGAGGGCCTCTGGCAGACCGAAGGGGACGACGTGGCTCAGGCCTCCCGACCACCCGCCGACGCCCCGGCGGAGTGATGGCCAAACCCTCAAAACCCTCTCCCCATGGCGAGAGGAACGGGGGATGAGGGTCGAAGGTCTGGGGTCTATGGTCTGCTCTGAAACCCGAGACCCGCTCTAAGAGGACGGCAACTCACCGGTGCGTCCACCGGGGCGGCCGCTTCTCCTGAAAGGCCCGCACGCCCTCGGCCGCATCCGCCAGCCGCAGTAAGTCCTCGATGAAGGCCTGCTCCAGCGCCCGTAGATGGGTCCAGCCTGCCTCGATGGAGCGGCGCTTCAACCAACGTCGGGTCAGACGCAGGGCCGCCCGGCTGTGACGTCGGAGTTCCCCAAGGAGGTCGGCCACGGCCTGCGTCAGGCCCTCCGCCGGGACGACCCGCTCGACCAGACCCCAGCCGTGCCACGTCTCCGCCGGGACGGACGCGCCCCGCAGGATCATCGAAGCGGCCCGATGATAGCCGACCCAGTCCGGCAGGAAGGCCAGGGCCACCGGCGGAAAGAAGGCCAGCCGGATTTCGGGAAATCCAAATTGGCTCCGCTCCGAAGCGACGACAAAGTCCGTCAGCAGGAGGACCTCGGCGGCGCCCCCCAGGGCATATCCGTCCACGGCGGCGACCGTGACCTGGGGGACGTGGACCCATTGCCACAGCGTCTCATGAAAGGTCCGAATCATCTCGGGCGCCTGGTCCGGGGCGTGCTCGGGGACCGACACGCCGGCGGAGAACTTCCCCGGCAGGGCGCTCTCCAGCACGACGAACCCGATGCGGTCCTGCGCCTCGTGGAGCTGACGAATGACCTCCTGGAGCCGAGCCATCAGGGCCCGGTCGATGACGTTGGCCGGCGGATGATTCAAACGAATCCGGGCCGTGTCGTCTTCGACGGTCCACTCCAGCATGGGGACTCCCTCCCCACGGCACATGGCGGATAGGGAATTCCGCTATTCGCCATCGCCGTTCGCTACTCGCCACTCGCCCAGCGGGCCACCGGCCGGATGCACTCAGGACTGTCGACTCTCGGGTCGTTGACGAGTCGGGAGACCGGATAGGCCTCCATCGCTTCCGCCGGGTACGGCTTCAGGGCTTCCATGAGTTCTCCCGGGTCCCGGACGTCGGGGTCGAGCCAGCGCTCGACCCACTCGGGCCGCAGGATGACGGGCATCCGGTCGTGGACGGCGGCGACCAAGTCGTTCGGCTCGGTCGTGATGATCGTGCAGGTCGTCAGGACCTCCCCGCTCGGGTCCTGCCACCGGTCCCACAGGCCGGCAAAGGCAAAGGGACGGTGGCCTTTCAGGCGGAAGTATACCGGCATTCGAGGCTTTCCCTCGACCTTCTTGGGCCATTCGTAAAAACCGTCGGCGACGATCAGGCACCGCCGTCGCAGGAAGGGCACCCGGAAGGAGGGCTTCTCCAGGAGCGTTTCGGCCCGGGCATTGATCAGACGGTTCCCGATTTGGGGGTCCTTCGCCCAGGCCGGGATGAGGCCCCATCGCGTCCAGGTCAGGACCCGGGGACTCTCGTTCAGGACCGTCGGGACGGGCTGGGATGGGGCGATGTTATACCGGGGCCCGGGCCAGGCACCGACCTGCAAACCCGGTAGGATTTCAGCGACCTCGTCGGGCTCGGCCCGTAACGTAAATCGACCGCACATGCCCGAATCCCGGTGGCGGGTGTCAGGAGCGAGATCCATGATGCAGGATGCGGGATGCAAGATGCAAGATGGGAATCCCAGACCCGCTCGTCGGAGAGCGGGGTTGCCATCTTCATCCCAGCCCCGCTCGCCCGAGCGGGGGCGTAGCCGATTGATTCAAGGCCCGCTCTAACGAGCGGGGTCCGGGGCCGTTCGGCAGTCGGGCATTCAGCCGGTCGGCAGATGGGGCGGTGAACCCACACGCTTGCTGAAATCGGGCGGATGGGCTAAGCTAAGAGGGCTGGACATCCCGATCGCAGGTCCCGAGCGCCTGTCCCCATGAAGTTTCCCCCGAAAGGGGAGGTCTAAGGCTTAGTGCTGGGTATTGGGTCACAGATCCAACCTAACACCCAAAATACCGGTCCCTAACGCCTGAAAGGAAAGCCGCCCCATGACCGTCCAGAGCGGATACCACAGGTATCATATCGAGACCCGTTTCACGCCGGACCTCATCCCGCCCCCGCCCCGATTTCGCGTCCGGGTCCGAAAGCTCCGCCTCATCGGCCTGGTCCTCAAGGAACTCATCGAGTTCCGGGGGCACGTGCGGGTCGCCCTCAGCCGGCCCTGTGTCTACGGCGTCTTCTCCCGGCCCGTCGGGGGCCTGGCCCCCAAGGAAGAACTGTGTGTCGGGTGCCTTCGCTGTACCGTTCAGTACCCGGAAGTCGTTCAGATTTGCCCGAACCCGGAACGCCTGCGTCTGGGAGACTCGTACCTGAAGCCCGAATACGTGGACACGATCCTCTACGAGGCCCGGACGGGCCGGGTGCCCGTCCGGGGGGCCGGCTATCGAGGGCCCTTCGGCGGGGACGGCTGGGACGGCATGTGGACGGACATGTCCGAAATCGTCCGTCCGACCCGGGACGGCATCCACGGTCGGGAATTCATCTCGACGGCCGTCGACATCGGGGAGAAGCCCTCGTTCCTGACCTTTGACGCCGCGGGGCATCCCATCGGCCCGACCCCGCGGGTCCTCTCGATCCAGGTCCCCTTCGTGTTGGACGTGCCTCCCCCGGGGCGGCGCTTGCGGGTGCTGGCGGAGATTTTCGCCGAGGCGGCCCGCCAGCTGGAGACCCTGGCCATCCTGCCGGTCGAGGTCGTCGTACGGTTTTCGCTGGGCGGCCCCCACGTGATGCCCCTCGTCCGGGCCGAGACGTGGCCCCTCTTGGAGAAGCTCCCGGAGTCCCCCCGGATCGTCGCCCTGGCGGGCTGGGACCCCGACCGCTACCGGGCCCTGCGGGCGCGCTTCCCCGAGAGCCTCGTGGCCGTCCGGGTCCCGATGGACGCCGACCTCGAGCCGATGGTCCGGACGGGCGTGCGGGTCTTCCATCTGACGGCCGACTATCACGGCTATGCGGGCCGGCGGTTTGCCATCGAACTGATTCAGCAGGCGCATCGCCAGCTCGTCGATATGGGCCTCCGCGAGGAAGTCACCCTGATCGGGAGCGGAGGAATCGTGATGGCCGAGCATGTCCCGAAGGCCATCATCTGCGGCCTCGACGCCGTCGCCCTGGACACGGCCCTGTGGGTCGCCCTGCAGGCCCGGTTCGACGGCGAGTGCGTCGAGCCGGCCCCGGCGGCCGTGACCTTCCCTCGGCTAAAGACGGCCTGGGGCGTCCAGAGGCTCAAGAACCTCGTGAACGCCTGGCGGGACCAGCTCCTGGAGGTCCTGGGGGCGATGGGCTTGCGGGAGGTCCGCCGCCTTCGGGGCGAGGTCGGTCGCTGTATGTTCCAGCGGGACCTTGAGCGGGAGGCCTTCGCCGGGATCGAGGGGTTTGGGGAGTAGGTAGCGGCCATGCAGGTGCCCCTGACGACGGTCGACATGCGAATCGTCGAGAAGCACCGGGCGGCGCTCCATCGGGGATTTCACGTCTGGCCGACGCTGGCCTTCGACCGACCCCCGGCGATGGGCGACGCCCGATGGACGGCCGACCTCATCCTGGCGACGTGGTACCAGGCCGAGACGGGCCGACCCCCCGACAACGGCCTCGAATACCGGGTCGGCGCTTCCGGCGGCGGGTTCGACGTCCTGGACTTTAAGTTTCTGCCGAAAGAAAAGTGGCTCCCCGAGGACGAACCCATCGACACGTCGATCCCCCTGAACCGGCGGCCCTATGACCGCCGGATCGAGATTCCCGTCCCCTGGTATGGGGCCGGCATGTCCTTCGGGTCCGTCAGCGAGCAGATCATGCTGGCCCGGGCGAAGGCCGCTCAGATGTGGCGGACGTTCACCTGTACGGGGGAAGGCGGCTATCCGGACTCGCTGACCCCTTACAAGGACCACGTCATCACGCAGATCGCCACGGGGATGTTCGGGGTCCGGGAGGAGACGATCCTGCGGGCGCCCATCGTCGAGTTCAAGTATGCCCAAGGCGCCAAGCCGGGCCTCGGCGGCCACCTCCTGGGGGACAAGGCGACGGTCGCCGTCGCCAAGATGCGGGAGAGCGTCCCCTGGGTCAGCCTGTTTTCGCCCTTCCCGTTCCACAGCGTCTACTCCGTCGAGGACCACAAGAAGCACATCGATTGGGTCAAGGCCATCCACCCGGAGGCCCTCATCTCCGTGAAGGTCTCGACGCCGACGGACATCGACATGGTCGCCGTCGGGAGTTACTACGCCGGTGCCCACATCATCCACATCGACGGGGGCTACGGCGGGACAGGGGCGGCGCCCGAGATCGCCAAGAAGAACATCGCCATGCCCATCGAGCTGGCCCTGCCGAAGGTCCACCGCTTCCTCATTCAGGAGGGCATCCGGGACGAGGTCGTCCTCATGGCCAGCGGGGGTATCCGGACGGCCTATGACATCGCCAAGGCCATCGCCCTCGGGGCCGACGGCGTCGTCCTGGGGACGACCGAACTCGTCGCCCTGGGGTGCACACGGTGCAGTAACTGCGAGCGGGGTCGGGGTTGTCCTTTTGGCCTCACGACGACGGACCCGGAGCTCTCGGAACTCGTCGATCCCGACTGGGGGGCCGAGCGGCTGAGCCGCCTGTATGCGTCCTTTCAGCTCCAGCTCCGGGACATCCTGCGGCGGCTCGGCCTGCGGAGCGTCCGGGAGCTCCGAGGGCGGACGGATTTGCTGGTGTATCGCAAGACGTGAGATGCGGGATGCAAGTCCCGCTCGCCTGAGCGGGGTCGCCCGACGGCCGAATGGCCGAACTGCCGGAGGACATGAGGTGGGCCGATGGAGAGGCACCGTCTGGCTGAGGTCCTGATCGCTTCTCGGGTGGGTCTGGAACCCCCTGCGGTCGTCCCGACCCGGAAGGGAGAGGCCGAGGGCGGATGCGGCGTCATCGGGATCGCCTCGAGCGTCCCGGTCCCGGGCCGTCATCTCCTGCAGGCCCTGCGACAGATGCGAAACCGCGGCAACGGGAAGGGCGGCGGCATCGCCGCCGTCGGCCTGGACCCGGATTTCTTCGGCGTCACCCCAGACGTCTTAGAAGCGGACTATCTCCTGGCCATCGCCTATCTGGACCCGGCCGTCCGGCCCCAGGTCGAGGCGTCCCACGTCGAGCCGACCTTCGTCGTGGACCACACCTTTCACGTGCCGACCCTGCCGGACTTTCGGGCCCTGCCGGGCCTGGAAGTCCCGCCGCCGGACGTGTACGTCTACTTCGTCCGGGTCCGACCCGACGTGCGGGACGCCTTCCTCCGACAGCACGGCCTGTCGGAGGCCCACGTCCGGGACGCCGAGGACGAGATCGTCTATCAGAACACCTACCGTCTGAACCGGACGTACTACGCCTCGACGGGCGACAAGCGGGCCTTCGTCCTGTCCCACGGCAAGAACCTGCTCATCCTGAAGCTCGTCGGCTACGGCGATGACGTCGTGCGGTACTACCGCCTGGAGGACCTGCGGGCCCACGTCTGGATCGGCCACCATCGGTACCCGACGAAGGGCAAGGTCTGGCACCCCGGCGGGGCGCACCCCTTTTTGGGGATGCACGAGGCCCTCGTCCACAACGGGGACTTCGCCAACTATGCGTCCATCTGCACGTACCTGGCCCAGCGGCACATCTACCCCCTGTTTCTGACGGACACGGAGGTCGCCGTCCTAGTCTTCGACCTGCTCCACCGGATTTACGGCTATCCCCTGGAGTACGTCATCGAGGCGATGGCCCCGACGACGGAGCGGGACTTTGCGCTTCTACCGCCGGACAAGCAGAGGATCTACCGGATGCTCCAGGCCGTCCACATGCACGGCTCGCCGGACGGGCCGTGGTTCTTCCTGGTCGCCCAGTCGGCCGTCCGGGACGGGGCCTACCGGCTCATCGGGATCACCGACACGTCCATGCTCCGGCCCCAGGTCTTCGCCCTCCAGCGGGGGACGGCGGCCGTCGGGTTTGCGGCCTCTGAAAAGCAGGCCATCGACGCCGCCCTGGAGAGCCTCGCCCGGGAGGACGCCCGCTTCTGGCCCCATGCGGACCTGTACTGGAATGCCCGGGGCGGAAGCCACACGGACGGGGGCGCCTTCATCTTCACGGTCGTCCCGGACCGGACGGGTCACGGCACGACCTTCCTCTGCACCGACAAGTTCGGCCGGCCCATCGACGTGAATCCCGCCAAGCGGCCGCCGGGAGACTACCGCAACGGCGGCGTCTCGACCGTCCCGGCCGAAGCCCTCCCGACCCGTCTGGCCCGCCGGGACTGGACGGCCGAAGAACTGTGGACGGCGCTCCGGGAACGCCTGCCCGAGTGGGACTACGCCGATGTCCAGGCCTTTTTGGAAGGCCTGGAACGGACCGTCGCCACCGACGACGACCGCCGCCGCGTCCTGGACCTCCTGACTTGGCTCATCGACCGGCGCTACCCGACGGGGTCGATGAAGCGAAGTTTCATCCTAAGCCTCGTCGACCGGAGCCTCGCCCGGGTCCTCGACAGCCTCCGGCAGACGCCCAGCCGGCAGTTCGCATGGATGGGCTGGGGGACCCCGCTCCCTGAGCCTCGGGAGGCCGATACGACGCTGGTCCTCGACGCCCGGGGTTTCCCTGCCGAGGGCCCCGCCTCGCTGGCCCGGGCGATCGTCGCCATGTACCGACGGGGCTTCCGGCGGTTCATCGTCGCCCACGTCCGGGGCCAGCGGTTCATCGGGTGCGGCCTGGGTCCGGACTCGTGGGGCGTCCGCATCGACGTCTACGGGTCGTCCGGCGATTACCTGGCCTCGGGCCTGGACGGAGCAGAGGTCGTCGTCCACGGCTCCGCCCAGGACCAGCTCGCCCAGATCATGAAAGACGGCACGCTCGTCGTGTACGGCGACGTCGGTCAGACGTTCATGTACGCGGCCAAGGGCGGTCGGGCCTTCATTCTGGGGAATGCGGCCGGACGGCCCCTGATCAACGCCGTCGGCCGGCCCCGGGTCGTCATCAACGGGACCTGCCTGGACTATCTGGCCGAGTCCTTCATGGCCGGCGATCCCCTGAACGACGGGGGCTTCGTCATCCTGAACGGGGTCGCCCTCGACGAGGACGGCCGCGTCCGGGACCTCGACACGCCTTACCCCGGCGGCAACCTCTTCTCCCTGGCCTCCGGCGGCGCCATTTACGTCCGGGACCCTTACCGGCGGTTGACCGAGGACCAGCTCAACGGCGGGGAATACGCCGACCTGACGCCGGCCGACTGGGACCTCGTTCGGCCCTACCTGGAGGAAAACGAGCGTCTCTTCGGCATCCCCGTCGAGCGGCTCCTGACGGTCGACGGCCGCCGCCAGCCGCCCGAGCGGGTCTACCGTAAGGTCCGACCCGCCGGCCACAAGGCCCTCCTGCCCGAAGAGGCTTGGGTCAAAACGGACCATAGACCATAGACCATGGACCACAGACCATGGACCTGCCTCGGGGGTTGGGCCTTCTGCATCCCCCGACGAGGGCAACCGGATGGCCCCAACAGGTCTATGGTCTGGGGTCTATGGTCAGCGGTCTGGGGTTGGCAACAGCTGACCTTATTTTGGCTTTCCGATGGATTTTATGGAATTTCATGGCACATAAGTAGCGAATGGCGAGTAGCGAGGGGCGAATGACGAGTGGCGGATGCTGGGCAGACTTGACTTTTCCCGATCTTCTGCAAAAATAGGGTAAAAAATCGGAGCCGGCGCCCCATGAAACCGCCGAAAATCACCGTCCGGTGCCGACTGGAACCGACGCCCGATGCGGAAGCGCGGCTCCGGCGGCAGGCGGAGGTCTGGCAGGCGATGGTCGCCCGCGCCTTGGAGGTCGCCGTGGCGCGCAATATCACGGGGCGGAAGCGTTTGCACGAGGCCGTTTACGGGGAACTGCGGGGGCGGTGGCCGGAGGCGCCCTCGCACTATGCGTATACGGCCATCACAAAGGCGCGGGCCATCTGGAAGTCGTTCCGGCGCCGGCGGCGGCAGGGCCGAACCCGGAAGGCGCGGCCGGAACTCGACGCAAGGCGTCTGCGGCTGTACTTAGACGATGCACACCTCTGGACGCTCGAAGAACGGGACGGGGCGTACTTTCTGCGGGTTGCGGTGGAGGGCGCCCGGGGGCGGGACCGGCTGGAGGTGCGGCTGGCAGGGACGGGGTGGCTCCGGCGGCGGCTGGGCGAGGGGTTTCGGGTGAAGGCGTGTGAACTGGTCTGGCGGGACGGAGGTCTCTGGGCACACATCGTGCTGGAAAAGCCCGTCTGTGCCGTGGAGGTTCGGGGTCTGCTTTCGGTGGACGTGAACGCCCGGACGGTGGACGCGGCGGACTGGGCGCGGGGCCTGTACATGGTGCTGGTTGTGGGGGCGTGGTTGGCGGTCAGGAACCGGTATCTGCGGACGATAGCCGTCATTCAGCGGCGCGTGGGGGGCCGGAAGGCGCGGCGGCGGCTTCGGGCGAAGTACTACGGGGCGATGAACGCCCGGCTGCGGCAGCTTTTGCACACGTGTGCGGCCTGGATTGTTCGGTATGCGGCGGCCGGGGGCCTGGCGATGGCCCTGGAGAATCTGAGGTACGTGAAGGAAGCGAACCGGATCGATGTTGTGACGCGGGGGATTTTCAATCGGCTCCAGGCGTATATCGCCTACAAGGCGGCGCTGGAAGGGATTCCCGTGGTATGGGTCAATCCCCGGGGGACGTCGAGCCGCTGTCCCGTATGCGAGCAAGCAAAGCTCAAGAGGGACGGCGCCTCCGGGGCGGTGTCCTGTGGAGCCTGCGGTCTTCGGGCGCACCGGCAGCGCGTGGGGGCTGTGGGTGTGGGCCGGAGGGCGCTCCAGGCGAAAGCGGGCGCAAGCCCGCGGGCCGGGTCCGAGCCGTGCCCGGCGTCGGGGATAGGTCCGATGGCCGGGCGGCTTCTTCATGGGGAGAAAGCCGTCCTGCGTCTGACCGAAAAAGGTTGGGTCGTGGAGGCCGACCCCGGGGGCGTGGTCGCCTCGCAAGGTCTCCCGACGAGGCCGAAATCCAAACCTTCCACGGTCCGGGAATAAAAGGCCATGGAAGGTGAAACGGCTGTCACTCCCGCCCCAGGGTCTCCGGGTCGATGGTCCCGGCCTGGAGTGCCTCGATAAACCGCCGCACGGCGTACCGCAGGAGGGCATTCCGGCTCCGGCCGACCTGCCGGGCCACGGCGTCCAGAAAGGCGATCTCCCCCTCCTTCAGGCCGATGCCGACCGAGATCGTTCGGCCTGTCTGAAGGGAGGTCGGCTCCGGTCGGCCGGCCGGAGGAAGCCCAACCGGGCCCGTCTCTGGTCCGGCCGGGGTCGGCTCCGTCCGCCGAAAAATGGCTTCTAAGGCGTCCCGTCGTCGGGTCGTCCGGTCGCCCATCGGATGACGATCTCCCCGAGTTGCTGAAAGACTTGACTCTGGGGGTGGTCGGGGGCATACGTGACGATCGACTCGCCCACCGAGGCCGCCTCGGCCACCCGAACGCTCCGGCCCACGAGGACCTCCAGGACGGGCAGGCCCGCCGCCCGCAGGACCTCCAGGGCCTCTCGGTGATGGACCAGCCGCAGGTCCACAAACGTCGGCAGGACCCCCAGGACCTCCAGGTTCGGATTCAACTCCTCCCGAATCCGCTCCAGCGTGTCCAGAAAGAGCCGCAGGCCCCGCAGGTCCACGGCTTGGGGCTGGGTCGGGACCAAGACGGCGTCGGCCGCCGTCAGGGCATTCACCGTCAGCAGGCCCAAGCTCGGCGGGCAATCGACGATGGTTAGGTCAAAGTCCGTCTCGACCGTCCGAAGGCTCTTGCGAAGAACGCTCTCCCGACCGAGCCGGGAGACCAGCCCCAGCTCGGTCGCCGCCAGGGCCAGGTCCGAAGGGGCCAGGGCCAAGCCCGGTCGGAGAAAACGCAAAATGTCCCGCAGGGACAGCGAGCCCGGGGTCGCCCCGCCCAGGACCTCGGCCATGCTCCGGCCGGCCGCATCCCGAATCCCGCAGGAGCCGGTCAGACTCCCTTGGGGGTCCATATCGACCAGCAGGACCCGCAGGCCTCGGGCATGGACAGAAGTCCCCAGGGCGTGGGCCGTGGCCGTCTTGCCCACGCCGCCCTTGTGATTGGCGATGGCGAGGACCCGCATCGGCTTGACCCTGCTGGACCGGCATTGCCATGCAATGCCATGCATGGCAATGCTATGCATGGCCAATGAGTATCCGCTTACAAACTACGGGCCCGGCCCCGGATATGGATCCGGCCTGGCCAAAGGCTCCTGCATAGCAATGCATGGCATAGCCATGCATTGCATAGCTTAGCATAGCATGGCATAGCCATGCCGTCAAGGCCAGAGATTTCAGAATGCCGTTTCACCTTCCATGGTCTTTGATTCCCGGACCACGGAAGGCTTGGATTTCGGCCTCGTCGGGAGGCCTTGTGAGGCGACCCCGCCCCCGGGGTCGGCCCCCAGTGACTGTTCCAAAGTCGGTGGGTGAAAGGACGGAAAAGCTCATCCCAGCTGGCTGCGGCTCGGACCGGGCCTGGTCACGGAAAGAAGCCACTCCAGTCCTGCTTACTCGACCGATTCCCCCACCGAGAATGGAACAGTCACGATTGAGGCAGAGCGGTCCCTATGTCGCAGGTGCTTTGACCACCTGGGCGTCCGCCCCCAAATGGGGGAGAAGAAGGCGGGTCACAAAGTCCGGAGGCTTCCGGCTTGACAGGGGCAGAAACTCAAGGACGACGTCATCACCGTTCCGGACCTCCCGGGCCTGATGGGCCAGGACGAGCCTCTCAAAGAGAGACGAGACAAAATCCGGCGTGAGGACACCGCGGCCGCATCGCTCCCGCCAGTCCGGGGGTACCCGAATCTGAAACGCGAAGGCCTGCCAGAGCGCCTCCTCCAGGTCCGGCGGCAGGCCGTCCATATAGAGGAGCGGCTCGAGCCGCTCCGCCGGCGGGGCCTGAAGCTTCGAACGCACGAAGCCGATGGGGTTGGCGATGCCCGGGTCCAGGGCCGCCCGCAGGAAGTCGGCCACCCGGGCGGGGTCATCGCCAGCCGAAAAGGCCCAAAGGACCTTAGGAAGAGACAGTCCCTCCGGGGGCGGCACAAAGCCGTGTTCCAGGGCCCGGTCAAAGGCGATCAGAATGTCTTCTGAAACGATGCCCTCACCTTTTCGGCGGACGCTGAACCGTATAGAGGCCCACCGGCGGGTTCGAGGGTCCCGGAAAAGGGTATACGACAGCTCTAAATCCGTGACCTCGTTGACCTCCCGGACGGCCGGCTCCAGGACCCGCTGTAACAGATTGTCGAATCTCGAGTACTCGTGAGGAGCCAGACCCATCAGTTTGCGAAATTCGTCCAGACTCATCTCCGGAATCTGGGCCCCCACGTAGTCTCGGGCCAGTTCATAGAGGGCAATCGCATACTTCCCTCGCAGACCCCGCAGGACCCCCAGGTCGAGGGGGGCGTACATCCGGGGATGAAGCAAGACTTGGCGCAGTCGCTCGGCCAGCTCGAAGCGCACGATGCCCCCCTGGATTCCGACCGACGGCAGGAGAACGAAGGCCTCCCAGGCCTCCCGGTCTTTCCCCAACAGGTTGACTTCTACGATGACATTCATGAGGGCCAGCAGGGCCTTCTTGAGCTTGGTCCAGTCCGTCGTCTCGATGCCCGTCCAGCGATAGACCTCGCCGAGCGGGACTTCAAAAATCCGGCGCGCCTCATCCTGCCGGAGGGCTTCCCGGGCGTAGTAAAGCAGGACGTTCCAGGCCTTGCGCTGGACCCCCGTCACGACGTTGGACATCTGGATGACGGCTGAATGCTTTTTTAGGACCAGCCGGGCCGTCCGCTCGGGCTCCTTCAGCTTACGATTTTGGGGCATGGTCCACCTCTATCCCTAAGTGAGATTGGGCAGGGGAACCTTTTCCGGAGAGTAGTGTACCTCTACACCTACTTAATATCAATGTAGGTATAGTGTAATGGTCGAAAACGTCGGACAGAAGCCGAACAATGGGCCATCCTTCTCGAGGGAGAGGTATACCATCCCTTTTGTAGGGGTTGCCATCCCTTTTGCACGCATGCCCTGTGTCATTTTATTGAAGTAAATGCCGATGTTCAGTATTAATGCAAACGCATCTACGGAGTCATTAATTCGCTTATCTTCGATACGATTTTATTGACTTCATACCGATGACAATCGGCAATTTTAACGTATTTACCGCATCATTGTCTTATTATTAATCCGATTTTATTGAAATAGCTTCGACAATAAGCTGTGGACTTTGAGTATATATAGAAGCACATGTTTATTGCTAATACAAGTATGAACTGGCATTGAGGCCCTACATGCACATGGACACGATGTAGGTGTACAGGCCATGCAGGAATGCTGAATAGAAGCTAAATTTTTGAGTAAAAGGCAGGTGAATCCTTTTTGTAGGTGTCCAAACTCGATGGTCGGTCGAAGGGGTATCCCTTTTGTAGGGGTTGCCATCCCTTTTGTAGGGGTTCGCCATCCCTTTTGTAGGGGTTCGCCATCCCTTTTGTAGGGGTTCGCCATCCCTTTTGTAGGGGTTTGCCATCCCTTTTGTAGGGGTTTGCCCCTCGTAAATCCACATCTGGAGCGGTTTTCTCGGTTCCTAAATAGAATGTTAAACCAGTCTTGATCAAACCAGTCTTGATCTTAAACGGATCTAAACCAGTCTTGTTGAAGAAGAGACATACAGAGATCAACTCCTATTAGAAATAAAAGCGGCGAACTTTTTGCGAAAAATTTGCCGGTGGCATGCTTTCCGGGGTGAACGGCGAGTGGCGAGTAGCGAATGGGGAATGGAAGAAGCGGCGGCGTTTCGGCAGAATAGAGGGGCGTCGGGAGCTCGGCCATGACGACGGCCATCGTACTCCGGACGCCGGACCGGATTCCGCCGTTCCTTGAGGACGGCGAGGTCGTGCGGGTGCTGGAGCGGGCCCAGGCGGCGTGGCAGGCCGAGCGGCGGCCCTGCCGGCGGTTTCAGGCCCATCGGGACCTGGCGTTGCTCCTCACGCTCTTCCATACGGGCATTCGCATCGGGGAGGCGACCCGCCTTGTGTGGGGGGATGTGGATTTCGTGGGGCATACGGTTCGGGTGCGGACGGAGAAGAAGCGCAAGATGTCGTGGCGGGTCGTGCCCGTGGCGGCGGAGCTGACGGCGGCGCTCCTGCTCTACCGGCATGAGGGGGAGGCCCATGCGGCGGGCCGGCACGGCCGGCGGGCGTCCCTTCAGTGCCGCATGCGGCGGGGCCCCTTCGAGATCCATCCCCGGCGGGCCTGGGCGCGGTTGCATCGGCTCATGCTCGAGGCCGGGATCGACGGGGGGCGGGCGCACCCGCATGTGTTTCGGCATACGTACGCCGTGCGGGCCGTGCGGGCGGGGATGCCGCCGATGATGCTGGCGAGGCTTTTGGGGCACTCGAGCCCGACGGTCACGATGGTCTACTACCATCTTTTGGGGACCGACGTCCGGCCCTTTGTCGAACGGATGAAGGTCCTGACGCCCTGAGACTGGTGAGGACGTCAGCAGGCATTACGGGCCGTCCTCTTTTGGGTTGGCAACAGCTGACCTTATTGTGGCTTTCCGATGGATTTTATGGAATTTCATGGCACATAAGTAGCGAATGGCGAATGGCGAACAGCGAATGGCGAGTAGCGAGGGGCGAATGGCGGATGCTGGGCAGACTTGACTTTTCCCGACCTTCTGCAAAAATAGGGCAAAAAATCGGAGCCGGCGCCCCATGAAACCGCCGAAAATCACCGTCCGGTGCCGACTGGAACCGACGCCCGATGCGGAAGCGCGGCTCCGGCGGCAGGCGGAGGTCTGGCAGGCGAT